>JAGWBQ010000021.1:2935-36289 GCA_021295815.1 Gemmatimonadota bacterium
CCCGGCACCTAGTGCCCATCGTTTACGGCGTGGACTACCAGGGTATCTAATCCTGTTTGCTCCCCACGCTTTCGCGGATCAGCGTCAGAACCGGCCCAGCTAGCCGCCTTCGCCACAGGTGTTCTTCCTGATATCTACGCATTCCACCGCTACACCAGGAATTCCACTAGCCTCTACCGGTCTCCAGTCCACCAGTATCGTCTGCATTTCGCGGGGTTGAGCCCCGGATTTTCACAAACGACTTGATGAACCGCCTGCCCGCGCTTTACGCCCAGTAATTCCGAACAACGCTTGCGCCCCCCGTGTTACCGCGGCTGCTGGCACGGAGTTAGCCGGCGCTTCCTGCTGAGGGTACCGTCAGCCGTCGAGACTGTTCACCTCGACGGGATTCTTCCCCTCCGACAGTGGTTTACACCCCGAAGGGCGTCCTCCCACACACGGCGTCGCTGCGTCAGGCTTTCGCCCATTGCGCAATATTCCCTACTGCTGCCTCCCGTAGGAGTCTGGGCCGTATCTCAGTCCCAATGTGACGGATCATCCTCTCAGATCCGCTACGCGTCGTTGCCTTGGTAGGCCGTTACCCCACCAACAAGCTGATACGCCGCGACCCCCTCCCGTGGCGGGAGCTTGCAAGCAGAGGCTCCCTTTGGTCCCGAGGTCATGCGACTCCGGGACGTCATGCGGTATTAGCCCAGGTTTCCCCGGGTTGTCCCTCTCCGCGGGACAGGTTGGTCACGTGTTACTCACCCGTTCGCCACTCGGCTGCGGAGGCAAGCCTCCGCTCCTCGTTCGACTTGCATGTATTAAGCACGCCGCCAGCGTTCGTCCTGAGCCAGGATCAAACTCTCCGTTGAGAATAAAGCTTGATAAGCTCTGACAAACGCGCTCGGGCCTTCCGGCCTCGAGCTACGTTCGGAATCTACGTTATTTACCCTTGCCGACCGCGAGGTCGGTACCGGCGGGACGCAGTGCCCGCCGAAAGGGCCCACTCAAACACTCGCAACCCATGTTTTCAATCATCGTTTCCGGCCTTCCGGGATGAACCCGGCGAGGTCCGATCCGCGCCGAGGCGCCCTGAGGCATCTCGTGCACGGCCAGCCAAGTTACCAGCTTCGTCGCGGCGTGTCAACACCCGACGTTTTCGGATCGTGGCAGGGTGGATGACCGGACTTGAACCGGCGACCTCCGGATCCACAATCCGGCGCTCTAACCAACTGAGCTACACCCACCGTGGGGCCTGCTGGAGCGACGTGGGCCGAACCGGCAGCGTCCAGGAGATTCCCCGGGCGGCAGGAAAAGTATATGAGGGGAAGGCTCGTGTAAAGGGGGCACGCCGCGTAGCCCCGGAGGTCCGAGGCGTACGTGCCCTGGCAGGCGGACCGTCACGGTACCCGCTCATGGAACGCCGGTGATCCGCAACCGGCCACATCACCTAAGCGGCGATGTCGAGACCAAGGGATGCGCCCGGTAGGATTTGAACCTACGACCATCGGCTTAGAAGGCCGGTGCTCTATCCAGGCTGAGCTACGGGCGCGGGGGGAGCGTCGCCGGCACAGGTCCGAGTCCGGCCCCGCCGTGACGTTCGAGGTAAAGTTAACTCCGCGAGCGGGATCGCCGGAGCCGGGGAAACGGATGGTGCGGATGCCGAGGTGGGTTGGTGCGGCCCGAAGGATGAGAGGGCGTCGCGAGGCGAACACCACGGTTCCGTCGGCGGATGAGGCCTTCACCGACGGGCGCCTGGCATCCCTTTGAATAAAGGGCAGCCAAATTGGGGGCAGCTCGATCAAGGACCGCCGAGCCGAGCCGGGTTGCTTCCGGCGGATGAACGAGTCTCGAATCGCCGGAGCGAGAACGGCGACCGCGACCGCGAGCCGGCCCGGAGCACTCCATTCCTCCGCCTGCGGCGTGGCTCCGCTATCTTGTCGGAACGACTTCGGGGCGTGGCGCAGCCCGGTAGCGCGCCTGCTTTGGGAGCAGGAGGTCGCCGGTTCGAATCCGGCCGCCCCGATTGGGGTTACCCGAAGCAGGAGGCGAATCCCGCGTCAGCGGACGCCGGTCGCGACGACGCTTGGGCGCCGCCCTGGCGAACGCCTCCCGGCGGATTGGGACCGGTGGCGTACCGCGACCCGTTCGGCGCGTTGTCGCCCGATGGCCGCCCCTTGACACGAAGCGGGGCTGGGTTAGAAGATTCGGGGGGGACGGATCGTCCCTTCTCATTCTTCCATCAACATGAGGTTAGACAGCAAGATGTCCACAACCGAATCCCGCCTCAGCGCACTCATCGACGAGCACCTGGATCTGGGCCATGCACCGGACTTCGACATGGCGTTCGGCGACGCCGGCGTGTCCTCTCTGGACTGCGTCGCCTTCGTGAAGCTGGTGACGAAGGAATTCGCCGTCGAGATCTCTCCCGAGGAATGGATGGGTCTCAGATCTCTGCGGGGTCTGGCCGCGCATATCGACGCCGCGACCTGATCCAGGCGCATCCCGACTCCCCGTGCGGCGCCCCGCCGGGCGTCTGCCGGTTTGAACATACGGGTCCGGAGATGCAGCGGCCGCCGACATGAGTGGTGCGGCCCACTGGGAGATCCCCGCCCCACGCTCCGTATACGAGGTCCGTCAGGGCGACGGCAGCGTCACGATTCTGCGCAGGCACGGGAACCCGGCCGGCCCGCGGCTCCTGCTGGGCCACGGAAACGGGCTCGCCATCGACTTCTACTACCCGTTCTGGTCGGAGCTGACGGATGACTTCGATGTGCTGCTCTACGATCTCAGGAACCACGGATGGAATGCCGTCGGGGAACGCACGGAGCACCACCTCCCCAACCTGGTCCGGGACCAGGAGCGCGTCATCGAAGCGACGGAGCGCCGGTACGGCGAACGGCCCACGATCGGGGTCTTCCATTCGCTTTCGGCACTGACGGCGCTCCTCTCGTCCACGCTCGGGACGGGCGGCTGCGACAGGCTGTCCGCATGGGTTCTCCTGGATCCGCCACTCTATAGACCGGGTCCGATGGATCCGGACTACGACGCGCTCGCGGAGGTGGCGGCCGGAATGGCGAGCCGCCGTGCGGACCGGTTCCAGAAGCGGGAGGACTTCACCGAGCTCCTCAGTTTCCTGCCTTTCCTCATCCGGGCCGTTCCTGGTGCGACGGACCTGATGGCCAGGACGATTCTGCGGCAATCCTCGGGGGAAGAGGGCTTCGAGCTTCGGTGTCCCCGCGACTACGAGGCACAGATCATCGCATACGTGAGGACCTATGCGTTCCTCGTCGACTTCGGGAATCTGCCGTGCCCGACGAAGGTGATCGGCTCCGATCCCACGTTGCCCTACGCGTATTTGCCCACCTTCGATCTCAGCCACATCCGGACCGTGAATTACGACTTCGTGCCCGAGACCACGCACTTCCTTCAGGTGGAAAAGCCAGCGGAGTGCGTCGCTATGATGCGCGGCTTCCTGGACGAGTGCGGGCTGGCCCCGAAGAGAGCGGGTTGATCCGGGATCGAGCTGACCTGCGCGGCCGACGCTCCCGCGATGATCCCTCAGCCGAGTCGCGCGGAGCCTCCACGCGAACCGTGATGACGTCGGTATCGTGGTACTGCCGGTGGCGCACTGACGATGAGAGATGACGGAGCAGGCGCAGAGACACCTCCCGCCCCATGGAAGCTTCGTCGGAGGGTTCTTCGAGCATGGCGATGCGGTCCTGCAGGTTCTCCTCTCCGGGGGCCACGACGAACTCGAGCACGGCGTCGCCTTTCTCGCCGTGAGCGGCCAGCGCCAGCCGCGGGCGATCTTCGCCCCGCCCTTCCGTGCAGTCTCTCCCACGCGCCAGCGACAGCAGCGCCTCTTCGGCGACGGAGCCGAGCCGGTCGGCCATCTCCCCGCCCCATACGCTGCGGGAGGCGAAGTCGCCCAGGAAGGTCCGGATCTTCGGCAGCTCCGAACTTCCGAGGGCTGTTTCGATGCGGTTCGGGCGAGGGTCCGTGAGGCGGAGAAAAAGGGTTATGAGGATGGCGGTGAAACCGCCGGCGATTACGGCCACCAGCAGAAACGAGGGGAGGAGCGTCCAGAAGGCCGCGCCGAAGCCGAGATCGAGAGCGGGTGCCTGGATCCGCGGCAGGTCGACCCAGGGCGCCGCTGTGACGCGCTCCAGGTCGTAGAGGCCGCAGGTGGCGGCGATCAGCGAGCCCAGGAGGGCCGCCCTGGTCGAGCGCCATGATTGAGGTCGGGATGAAGGCCCCGGAAGTGCCCATGACCATCACGTGTCCCATCCCGATGCGTCCGGTGCGCAGCGCCTGCAGGATGGTCGCCACGCCGCAGACGGCCACCGACGCGAGCACGGCCCAGGAAAGGTATGCGTCGGTCATGCCGGCGGCCCGCATGACCACCATGGGAATCAGCATCACGGCGGCGATGTTGAGCACCGCGAGTTGCAGGCCGACGCCGAGAGCGAGCCGGCGCGGGGGGGTCTCGTCCGGTTGGTAGCGAGGAGAGGGAGCTGTGTCTGCGCCCCCGGTGCTCATCCGGCCGGACCGAACCAGTGTCTTCTGCGCTGGAACGGATAGACGGGAAGGGAGATCCGGCGCCGCTCCTCTCCCGCGAACAGACCGGCGAACGAAATCGGCAATCCCGCCTCGTACGCGCGTGCCACCGACTCCGCGAAGCTGCGGTCGGGCGGGTCGCCCCCGTCCGACCAGACCTGAAGCGGGGTGGGTCCGGGTCCGGGCCGCGCACCGATCTCGAAGACGAGTTCCACATCCTGTTCCGCCAGCGTCCCCGCGAGCGCGAGGGCCGGTCCGAGGGACGTGTCCGGCGCGTTCGCCCACCGCCGCCAGTACTCGCCGTCGAGCGCTGCGTCCGCAGCCAGAACGGTGCCGGTGTCGTGGCCGATCATCACGATCTCGGGGCGTGAGAACGACATCCCGGCGCACGCCGCCTCCAATTCGGCCAGCGGATCCCGATCCGGAGCGGAGGGGTCGCCTGCCGGGGCCGCAGCCGCCATGCGCACCCTAGGCCGGCTCATCGCGGCGCCGCGGGCTGCGGCGATCCGCAGCCCGTCCTCCAGGGTGACCACGCCTGCGGCCCACGCGGCGGCCAGCTCACCGATCCCATGGCCGGCCACCACCGCAGGGCGTACGCCCACGCTCGACCAGAGCGCCGTGCGCGCGCATGCAAGCGCGTAGATGGCCGGCTGCGCCCCCTCGGGATCGTCCAGCCTGCCGGCCGCGCCCGCTCGCCCGAACATGACGTCGATCAGGGAGGGGCCGCCTCGTTCCGCCCCGAACACGGCGTCGCACCGATCCAGCAGCGCGCGGACCACGGGCTCGGCCGCGTAGAGATCCCGCCCCATTCCGATCCGCTCGCTGCCTTCGCCGGCGTACACGAAGGCTGTCCTGGGGGGTGCGGGGGGCGCGGGCATCCCCTTGGGTTCCGGCCCCAGGTCCGCCTCGAGCAAGGCGCTCAGTCCCTCCCGCAACGACTCGGCGTCGCGGAAGACCACACCTGCTCGGCGCGCGAAGTGACTGCGCCCAACGCCGGCCGTCCAAGCCATGTCGCCGAGCAGGGAGGCCGCCGCGCCGTCTTCCGCAGGGAAAGCCCCTTCGTGTTGGTCCAGCCAGGTCCAGTACCGCTCGGCCAGTGCCCGCAACGCCGGCGGCGACGTCCCGGAGAGGGGCAGGACGCGCGTGTCAAGGCGAGCAATGTCCCCACGGGGTGGTGGGATCTCGACCGCGTTTCCGGGCAACTCGGCCGGCACCCTCCGAGCGGGACCTGCGGCCCGAGGTGTGACCGCGACCCGGCAAGGACTCTCCTCCACGGCGCCCGCTTCGACAACCACATGCGCGTTCGTCCCCGAGATACCGAAGGCGCTGACGCCGGCACGTGCGGGCCGATCCGGATGGGCAGGCCAGACCATCGGCTCCGAGGCGACCCGGATCGGGAGCTGGTCCCATTCCAGGTGCGGACTGGGATCGCTGAAATGCAGATGCTTCGGAATCAGTCCCGCATTCATCGCCAGGACGGCCTTGATGAGGCTCGCCACTCCCGCCGCGCACTCCTGATGGCCCAGGTTGGTCTTGACGGAGCCCACCAGGAGCGGGCGCGCTGGCTCTCTTCCACGCCCGTAGACGGCGGAGGCGGCGAGTACCTCGATCGGGTCGCCCAAGTCGGAACCGGCTCCGTGCGCCTCCAGGTAGTCCACGTCTCCCGGAGCGATTCCGGCGCGCGCGAGCGCTTCTTCGATAACCCGTTCCTGTGCCGGTCCATTGGGGATGGTCAGCCCCGCGCTCGCCCCGTTCTGGTTTACCGCCGACCCGCGGATCGCGCCCCAGATACGGTCCCCCTCGGCTGCGGCATCGCGCAAGCGCTTCAGGACGACCATCCCGCATCCCTCGCCGCGCACGAAGCCGTCGGCTCCCGCGTCGAAGGCGCTGCACCGTCCCCGCTTCGAGAGCATGCCGGCCTCACGCATGAAGGTTGCGATCCCGGGAGAGAGAATCGCGTTCACGCCACCGACCAGGGCCAGCTCCACCTCCTCGTGGCGAAGCGCGGAAACGGCCTGATGCACGGCTGCCAGCGAGGAGGCACAGGCCATGTCCACCGGCACTGCGGGCCCATTCAAGCCGAATGTGAAGGCGATCCGGCCGGCGGTCACGCTTATGGTCGTACCCAGGTAGCCGTGGTCCTCGCCGGCCGCGACGGCCACATCCCTGTAGTCGCCGTTGCCGACGCCCACGTACACCCCTGTGGAACTGCCCCGCAGCGCCGAAGGATCGATCCCGGCGTCCTCCAGGGCATGCCAGGTCGTCTCGAGCAGCAACCGCTGCCGCGGATCCATCATCTGCGCCTCGATCGGCGTGATACGGAAGAATCTGGCGTCGAATTTGTCGACATCCTCGAGGAAGGCGCCACGGCGGACCGCGTCCCGCGAATCGTTCGGATTCCCCGCAATGCCATCCCAGGAACCGTGGTCGCGGCGTCCCTCCGTCACCAGGTCGCGGCCGGTTTCGAGGAGGCGCCAGAAGGCGGCAAGGTCGGGCGCCCCCGGGAAGCGACACGCCATCCCCACGATCGCGATGGCGCCATCCCGGCTCTCGATTCGCGTTCGCGGTCCCGGCTCACGCTCCGGTTCCTCCTGGGCGGTCGGGGTCGCGGCACCGAGCTCCACTGCCAGGTGGCCGGCCAACTCCGCGATGTCCGGAAAGTCGAACACGACGGTGTTGGGGGCGACGTACTCCCCGGCGAACGCCCGGTTGAGGCGGTTGCGCAGTTCCACCGCCATGAGCGAATCCATCCCCAGATCGAAGAACGCGACCGAGGACGACGGGGACGCCGACAGCCTCAGCACCGCCTTCACTTCCTGCTTAAGGAACGACACCAGCAGCTCTTCGCGTCCGGAGGGGGGCGTCTCCCGCAGAGCCGCCATCAGATCGTCCGCCAGATCGGACGCATCGGCGTCGCCGTCACCGTCGGTCGCGAGCAGGTCCTCCAGCAGGGGGGAGCGACTCTCGGCCGCATCGCCGTAGACCTCCCAGTCCACCGCCGCGACGATCGCCGTCGTGGGATCGTCGCGCACGACCCGCTCCAGTGCGCGCAAGCCCTGCTGCGGGCTGATCCATCCGGTTCCGGAAGCAGCCAGCTGACTTGCGATCCGCTCGCGCTGTTCCTCCGCCTCGCCCAGCCCCGCCCAGGCACCCCACGCTATGGACTGCCCGGCAAGCCCCAGCGAGCGGCGATGGGCGGCGAGCTGGTCCAGGAAGGCGTTGGCGGCCGCGTGGTTGGCCTGGCCCGCGTTGCCCAGCACGCCCGCGACGCTGGAGAAAAGGACGAACATGTCCAGGTCCTGATCCACGGTGGCGCGGTGGAGGTGCCACGCGCCGAGCACCTTGGGCCAAAGCACCCGCCGGAAGCGGTCCCAGCTCTGATTTCCGAGGGACTGATCCGACAGGACGCCCACGCTGTGAATCACACCTCCGAGCGGAGGCAGATCCCGCTCCATCCGCGCGAGCATCTCGTCCAGAGCGCCCGCATCGCTCACGTCCGCTAGCTCCGCCCGCACCGTGATGCCCCGCGCTTGGAGCGCCTCGATGGTCTCGGCGGCTTCCGCGTCCGGCTCCCGTCGGCCGTTCAGCGCGATCGCGCCGGCGCCTCGGTCCGCCAGCCACCTAGCCACCGCGCAGCCGATCCCGCCGAGGCCTCCGGTCACCAGGTATGTCCGATCCGGTCGCAGGTGTCCGCGAGCGAGGGGGGACGTCGTGAACACGATCTTGCCGATGTGCCTGGCGGCCCGCATGTACCTCATGGCCGGCTCCGCCTCGGTCAGCGGCCATCGGGTGTGGCTGAGCGGCGTGACGCCGCCTGCGGCGAAGCGCCCCATCACCCTCTTCAGCGAGGTTCCGGGCCATCCCGGATCGTGCTCCTTGAGCGTGTCCAGCTCGAGGATGTGATAGTCGACGTCGGGACGGACCGCAGCCATCTCCCGGGGACTGAGGATGTCGCGCCGCGCCAGCTCGATGAAGCGTCCACCGTTGGCCAGACACGCGAGGCTGGAGTCGATGAAGCCTTCACCGGTGAGGCTGTTCAGCACGACGTCGACTCCCGCGCCCTCCGTGGCCTCGAGGGTCTCCTTGCCGAACGCCGTCCGGCGGCTGTCGAAGACGTGTTCGACGCCCAGCGAACGAAGATAGTCGCGCTTGCGGGCGCTCGCAGTGGCGAACACCTCCGCTCCCAGCGCCTGCGCCAGTTGGATGGCCGCCAGTCCCACGCCCCCCGCGCCGGCGTGAATCAGCACGCGGTCCCCGGGCTGCAGCCTAGCCAGTTCATAGGAAAGGTCGGCGGAAACGAACGCCGTCGGGAGCGTGGCGAGCGCGGTTGCGGGCGCGTTTGTCGGGGCCGGGCACACCATCTCCTCGCGGGTGACCGCTTCGGGACCGAAGGTGCCGAACGCCAGACCGACGATGCGGTCGCCGACGGACACCGCGGACACGCCGGGACCCACCTCGAGGACGCGCCCGCACATCTCACCTCCGAGAAGCCCCTCGTCGATGAAGCCGATCGAACGGAAGACATCCCAGAAATTGAGCCCGGTGGCCTCGACGGCGATGCGCACGTCGCGCGGCCCGAGCGCACGTGGCGGCAGGAGAGCCACGCTCATGCGTTCGAGGGCGCCTGCGGAATCGGGTTCGAGCTGCCAGTCGGTCCCGTCCGGTACGGCCAGCCGTTCCGTCCCCGTGCCGGCCCGCACCAGGCGCGCGACGCGGCGCAGGCCGGCGCGATAGGCGATGTGGTTCTCGGCCTCGGGGTGGAGGAGCTCGTCGGCCATGTCGGACACGGAAACGGGCGCCTCCGGATCCAGATCGAGCATGCGCGGACGCAGGTCGGGGGCCTCCCTGGCCACCACCTTGCCGAAGCCCCAAAGGAGCGCACCCGAGAGCTGGCCCTCGCGCTCGCGTTCCAACACCTGGCCGCCGCGGGTCACCAGCCAGAGCCCGTTCGCGGGTGCCGCATCGGAGTCCGCCGCGCCCTGGACCAGTGCCAAGGCGGTGGAAGTCGCGCGCCTCGCATCACCCGACATCTGTGCGGCGGTCGCGCCGGGGCCGTAACCGTCCAGCGCCACGAGGTGCGCGATACCGGCGAGCGGCGTCGCGTCCGGAAGGCCGTTGACCAAAGCCTCCCAATCCTCGCGCCGCTCCATGTCGAGGGTTGCGCCGACCACGCGGGGGCCGCCGTCGCGGGCGCCGCCTTCCCGGACGGGCGCCGCGTCCGTCCGGTCTCCGTCCTCCGGCGTCGCTTCCATGCCGCTGCGCGTGGGATCATGCCCCGCCAGCACCACCGTTTGGTTGCGCGTCGCGAGCTTTCGGGCCAGCTCTTTCGCCACGCCGCCTTCGTCCCCGGCGACGATCCAGACGCCGGGAGCCTCGGCCACCTCCACCGGGCCACGCGCGACAATCACGCCCCGGTCGGGATTCGCGTTGGGATCGGACGCGTCCACGCCCAGCACCTCGACCTCGCCGAAGTCGGCGTCCTCGAGGACCTGCAGCCAGACCGCCGGACCGGCGAGCGCGTGGTGAGGGCGATAGCGGTCGGCGAAGCGCCACCACCCGTCCAGTTGACCAAATGTCAGGTCCAACCAGCCCTGTCCGCGCAGGTTCTCGAGCGCCACCAGTTGCCCGGAGGGGGCGAGCAGATCGCGGCAGTGGGCGAGGGTCTCGTCCAGAAAGCGCGTCGCGTGGAGGACATTGGAGGCGACAAGCAGGTCGTAGCCGTGGGCGTCGAAGCCCTGCTCCACCGGGTCCTTTTCGATGTCGAGCACCCGGTAGTCGATCAGTGCCCCGCTGTCCGCGAAGCGCGCCTCCGCCTCCGCGAAGAAACCGGCCGAGATGTCTGTGTAGACGTACTCAAACCGGCCGGCCGGCAGCTCGGGCAATACGGAAGCGGTCGCCGATCCCGTCCCCGCGCCCACCTCGATGACCCGCAGTCGCCGCCCCGGGGCCGACTCGGCGAGGAGAGAGCGGATAGCGTCGGCCAGCATGCGGTTGGCCGCGCGCGCCACCGGCGCCTTCAGATAGAGGTCGGCCGCAGTCGGCTCACCGCTGCTGAACAACAGCGACAGCGGGTCCTCGCGACCGCGAAGCACCTCGGCGAGGGCGTCACCGCTCCTCCGGAAGAGCCCGATTTCGTTCGAGCCGTGCGCATACCGTTCCGCCATCCGAGCGGCGTACGCATCCGCATCCGCAGGCATCCCGGGGGGCAGCGGTTCGCCCGACGAGACGATCACGATGAAACCGTCTTCGGTTTCTTCGAGCATCCCCGACCGGGCCAGCATCTCGAGCATCCGGCGGAAGAGCCGAGTGTGCTCGTCCCGTACCTGGAGGAGCCCTCGCAACTCGGTCGTCCGCACCACCGCGCCGGCCTTGCGCTCCCATCCCAGGCGGTCCAGCGCCAGCAGGGCATAGGCGCGCGATACCCGTTCCAGGTCGTCGAGGAGCGCATCCCGGTCCTCGGCGCCGACCCCTTCGTCCGACAGGTATCCCGTGAACAGCCTGGTCCCACCCGCGACGGCCGCCGGGTCGGTAAGAAACGCTGCGTCGGCCATCCCCGGAGGAAGCGGGCGATCCCGCCACGCAACCTCGTAGAGCAGCTCGTTCAGGCCTTCAACAGCGGAGAGAAGCGTAGCCCTGGTCGCCTTCTTGATCGTGTAGCCGGTAAGGCCACCCAGCAAAAACCCGCTACGGTCGTAGATGCGCAAGTCGCCGGCGAACACCTCGGCCGCGTCGTCCACGTCCGCATCCGCGTCGTCCGTCGCATCCCGGCCCTGCGGATCCTCACGCAAGCGGGCGTGGCAGATGACGCGCTCGGGAAGACGAGCCGACAACCACAGCCGGTCCCACCCGAAGGGCAGATAGGTGGTTCCCCCTTCGGTGCCGGCCGGCCCGCGCGCTGCTGACATGACCTGGAAGCACCCGTCGAGGAGCAGCGGGTGGACCTCCAAGCCACTGCCATCGAGACCCTCGGGAACGACCACCTCGGCGACGGCCTCGCCGGGCCGCGACCAGACCTCGGCCAGCGTCCGGAACGAGGGGCCGAGATCGATGCCCACGCCGGCCCTGGCGCGGTAGAAGGCCCGGACATCCTGGGACTCCAGTCCCCCTTTCAGGCGTTCCACGTCCACCCGAACATCAGCCTCCTCCCCGCGTGCGGAAGCACCGGGAGCCGTCCGGCCCTCGGCGTGCAGGGTCCATTCCGCGGCGCCGTCGCTTCGGCTGAGGATGCGTACCCGGCGCGATGTTCCGTCCTCGGAGGCGTCGAACAGCACCTGCATCTTGCGGCCGTTCCCGCCGGGCCGGGTCTCGGCGTCGTCGTCCTCGAAGATCAGCGGACTCTGCAGCTGCATGTCCTCCAGAGCCTGCGCTCCCTCTCCCTCGGCCAGGCACGCCGACACCGCCATGGCGCCATAGAGTGCGCCGGGCGCGACAAGGCGGTCGAACACGCGGTGATCGGTCAGCCATTCCGGGTCCGATGGCAGGAGCTCGGTCTCGAAGGTGATCTCTCCGCTGGCGGATTCATGGCGGGTGCCCAGCAGCGGATGATCCGCACCGGCCCTGCGCCGCCTGGCGGCCTTGACCCAGTGTCGCTCCCGCTGGAACGGATAGCCCGGCAGTGCGATGCGGCGGCGGGATTCCCCGGCGAAGAGCCCTGGGAAGAAGACCGGAAGCCCGAGCCGGTACGCCCGCCCGGCCGCTGCGACGAACGCGTCCGCCGCCTCGCCTTCCGACACGTGGCGGCCCGGTCTCAGCAGGCTCGGAATCGCGACCGGCGGTCCGGCGGGGATTCCCGCGTCGGGCCAGGCAAGACCCACCATGGGCCCCAGCACGGAGTGCGGACCGATCTCGATCACCACATTCACACCGCTCTCGGCGAGGGTCTCGACCGCGCGTCGGAAGGCCACCGGGCGGCGCGCCTGACGTCGCCAGTAGTCGCCGTCGAGCAGTTCGCCCGGGCCGATCGCGCGGCCGGTCAGCGTGCTGACGAAATCGACCGACGGCGAGGCGATGTCGAAGCCATTCAGCGAGGCTTCCAGTTCGTTCAGCGCGGGCTCGATCAGCGCACTGTGGTAGGCGGGACTCCTGCACAGCCGTCTCACGCGCACATCTTCCTCTTCAAAGCGCTGAAGCAAGGCCTCGACGTCGTCTGCTGGCCCGCTCACGGCCTGGTGCGCCCCATTGTCTGCGGCCACGCTCACGCCCGGCCCCGCCGACGTCGCGTTGTGCCGGGCGACCGCATCGACCACACGGGTCGCCGGCGCGAAAATCGCGGCCATCGCACCCTCGCCGGGAAGGTCGGCCATGCGCGTCCCTCGGTCCGCCGCGAACCGCAGACCGTCTTCCAGGCCGAACACGTCCGCCGCCTGCGCGGCCGCGATCTCGCCCAGGCTGTGGCCGATCACCACGTCGGGCCGAATCCCGATGCTCGCCCAGAGGGCCGTCAGCGCGCACTCCAGCGCGTATATTGCGGGTTGCTTCCATGCCGGGTGGTCGAGATCCGCTGGCGCGTCCCCGGCACCGAACATCGCATCGAGCAGGGAAGCGTCCCGCTTCGCGCCGTATGCCGCCTCGCAACGGTCCAGGACCTCCCGGACCACTGGCTCCGTCTGGTACAGTTGCCTGCCCATCCCCACCCACTGGCTGGCCTGTCCGGTATAGGCGAACGCGACCTTCGGCGTCTCGACAACCGGATCGACCGGGACCTCCGCTTCGCCCTCGGCGAGCGCCCGCAGACCCTCGCGCAGCGATTCGGGCTCGCGGAACACGATCCCCGCCCTGTGGCTGAAGTGAGCGCGCCCGATCCCCGCGGTCCACGCCATGTCCGCGAGCAGCCCGCCGCCGGGGGTCTCCGCCACCGAAAGCTCTCGCGCGCGCGCGTCGAGCCAGCCCGGATAACGCCCGGCCAGCCTGCGCAGCGTCTCCTCCGACCTGCCAGAGAGAGGAAGCAGGCGCGCGGGGCGGGGCCGGAGCGCCACGTTCGTCCGCGCAGGCGCGGGCACCGACACCGGGGCGCCGGGCGGCGACCTCCACTCGCGGCTTGGATGCGCCGCCGCTTCCGCTTCGTACCCCTCGAGCACCACGTGCGCGTTGGTCCCCGACCAGCCGAACCCGCTCACTCCCGCCGTGGGCGGGCGGGCGGTCCTTCGCGGCCATGCCGTTTGCTCCGCCGTCACCGCCAGCGGCAGGCGGGACCAGTCCATCCGCGGACTTGGGGTGCGGAAGTGAAGATGCCTGGGAATGGTCCGGTGACGCATCGCCAGCACCACCTTCATCACTCCTGCGACCCCCGCCGCCGCCTCCAGGTGGCCGATGTTGGTCTTGACCGAGCCGATCAGCAGCGGGTCGTCGTGGTCGCGCCCCTCTCCGTAGGCCGCACCCGTCGAGTTGGCTTCGATGGGGTCGCCCACCTCGGTGCCGGTGCCGTGTGCCTCCACGTAGTCGACGTCCGAAGGCTCGAGCCCGGCCCGTCGAAGCGCGTCCGCCATAACCCGCTCCTGCGCCGGGCCGCTCGGTACCGTCAGCCCGGGGCTGGCGCCGTCCTGGTTTACCGCCGCGCCCCGAACGACTCCCCAGATGCGATCGCCGTCCTCCTCCGCCTCGCGCAGCCGCTTCAGGATCACGATGCCGCACCCCTCGCCACGAACGTAGCCGTTGGCGGCGGCGTCGAAGGTCGCGCAGCGTCCGTCGGGCGACAGCATGCCGGCGGTTGCGCGCATTTCCAGCAACCTGCCCGAGAGGATCGCGTGCACGCCACCCGCGAGCGCCAGATCCGCATCCCCCCGCTGCAGTCCCGACACCGCCTGGTGAATGGCCACCAGCGACGAAGAGCAGGCGGTGTCCAGCGCGATGGCCGGGCCCTCCAGCCCCAGGGCATAGGCGACACGCCCGATGGCGGTGTTGAAGGAGGTACCGGTAACCGAATAGAGGCTCGCCGCAGGCTCGGAGGTGTCGCTAACGTCGAGGACCAGCCCTCGGTACTCGTTGTTGCTGATCCCGGCATAGACTCCGGTGCGGCTGCCCTTCAGCGCCTCCGGATCGATGCCCGCGTCTTCAAGCGCCCGCCAGCTCGTCTCCAGCATCATGCGCTGCTGCGGATCGAGCAGTTGCGCCTCGACCGGCGAGATGCGGAAGAAGGAGGCGTCGAAATGGGCCAGGTCGTCGAGATAGGCGCCGAACCGGCAGGCTACGCTTTGCACCTCGGGGTCCGGAAAGAGTTCGCCCACACGCCCAATGCCGGAACCCGGAGTTCCCTCTGTGACGGCATGTCCCCCGGCCTCCAGCAGGCGCCAGAACGCTTCCATGTCGTTTGCGCCGGGGAACCGGCAGGCCATACCGATGATCGCGATCGGCTCTCCGGATTCGGGGAGCCGAGGCCTTGGAGGGCTCATGCCGAGTAGGTACTTCTCACGGAGCCGGGGAGTTCCCGAAGCGCAGAGCTCCTGCGGGGGAAGCATCAGGGCGTCCGTCCCTGTTCCACGTCGCGGCGACTTGTCAGCGGTCCGCCCCCGCCGTATCATTAACTTGGTGCGACACCCGTCGCCTTCCGCGCAACTCGACCGGCCCCCCCCATGTCCACGCCCTCCAACGACACTAGACCGATTCCGAGCCGCGCCGCACGAACCGCCGCGATCCTAGCCGCTCATGTTCCCATGCTGGTCGCAACGCTCACGGCTCAGACGGTAGTCGAGAGCGCGAACCCAATTGGCCCCGACCTGACGCTTTCGGACGAGCCCCTGGTGCGCATCGGAGTCCTTGACGGTCCGATGGAACACATGTTCGGAGAAATCGCCGGTGCGATCCGGCTGGAGGACGGGAGCGTGGTCGTCGTCGACGGGCAGAGCAACGAGGCCCGGATGTTCGATGCCGGCGGTCGGCACGTGTGGACGAGCAGTCTGGAAGTAGGCAGCCGACGACAAAGAAATTCCCGAGCGCTCCGGCTGTTGAGGGGCTGCCCGGAAGCCCCGATTTCGGTTCTCGACGTGAGCTCGGCATCGGTTACCGAGCTCGATCCGAATGGCAACGTGACCGAAACGCGCAAAACCGTCGGATTCAATCCGTACAGTGAGGTCATGTGCTCGCCCGACGGCGAACTGGTCGTTGCGTCATGGCCGGAAACGGAATTCGAATGGGAATCTTTGACAGCGGGCGATATCTTCCGGTCGAGCAGGTCGCTGAAGTTGCTCCGAAGCGATACTGCAATAGCCTTGGTTTCCGGAATACCCGGTACCGAGCACGTTTATAACGGTATGGGCGCCGTACCCAGAAGGTGGGGAAAGGACATGGTATTTGCGGCAACGGGTACCGGCTTGTGGTACGGGTCGGGCGACGACTACGAATTGGAACATGTGGACTGGAGCGGTCGCGTCACGCGCATCGCGCGGTGGTCCGGTCCGGACCTCGACGTAACTGCCGAGCATCTCGACCGCTACATGGACTCCTACTTGGCCCTGTTCGACACCCCGCGAGGGCGTCAGGCCTTCGAAAGGGAGCTCTGGCCGGGCATGCGGGACGGCCTCCCGGAGCGGTTCCCCGCCTTCGAAACCGAAGCGGCCGGACTCATGGCGCTGCCGGACGGCAGCTTGTGGGTCACGATCTTCGGTTGGCGGGCACCGGACCAGGAACTCCACCTGCTGCAAGCAAGCGGCGCGTGGGCCGGTCGTCTCGTCATCCCCGCGGGACCTGCGCTGCTGGACGCTGGACCGGGCTGGGTGCTCCTACTGGAACGAGGCGAATTCGATGAGCAGCGCGTGGCCGTGTACGAGTTGGTGGAGGCGGGCGGCTCCGGTTAGCCGGAGGACGAGTTCACAGCGGGGTCCCGAACGCCGCCAAGCCGCCACACCGCCACCTGCTCCGGCCAGCCCGTCCTGCCCCATGCGCGGGGACGCCTGGCTTTCCGAAGACTCGAACCGTACTCTTCGGTATCCGAATCGATTCGGCGGTCGTTCCAATCTCCGGTCAGCGAGGTCGCACATGTTCCGTTCGGAAGTAGCGCTTCACGAACCTTGCCGCACCGTTCTTCTCGTCCTCGCGCTGAGCGGCGCACTCACCTCCTGCGACACGGAATCGCCGTCCAGCGGCCCCACTCGCGAGACACTTGCGAACGGCGCCGTCCTCGTTCGCTACCCCACCCTCCCCTCTTCGGACTCCGTCGGCGCCCGGGTCACCGAAGCCCAGGTGGACCTCAAGTTCGGGAGCATTGAAGGCGACGATCTCAACCTCATCTTCGGAGACGTCCGCGGCATTCAGGCTGCCGGCGACGGCACCATCTACGTGCTGGACCAACAGGCCGCGGAAGTCCGCGTTTTCGATTCCGGAGGCGAGTACCTGCGGACGATCGTGAGACGCGGCGAGGGGCCGAGCGAGGTTGGAGACGCCAACGGGATAATCCTCTCCGGAGACACCCTTCTGTGGATCCACGACACTAGAAAGTGGACGATCATCGGAGTGAATCCCACGGGTGACGAGGTTCGCCGGTTTTTCAAACCCGTCATGACATACGGGTATATCTGGGACGGCGTGTTCGACAATCGGGACCGGTACTGGCGGACGACCACCCATGGAGAAGACGATCCGGGCTACCCACCCCCGCCGGGACTGAGTTCGTGGAGCGAGCGGCGCTACTACAAGTCCTACGAGCTGTCCAGCGGGGCCACCGATTCAGTCTACTTCGGTAAAGCCAGCTTTCAGGTATACGCATACACCACTCCAGCTGGCTGGGGGTTCCTGCCGATTCCCTTCCAGGCAGTCGAGTTGATCGATGTGAACCCTTCCGGCGGATTCTGGCGCGCGCACCCGGCGTCGTACCGGATCGTCCGGACCGGCGAGGGCGGGGATACGCTGGTGGTCATCGAAGCCGGGCTGCCTGTGCACCGGATCACGAACGAGGATCGGTCGGCCCATGTCGACGGCATTGTCGAAGACCGTCCGGAACTGCGCCGGGAGGCGGAAGAGGTCGCTGCCCTGATGCCGGACGTCAAGCCTGCTCTCGAGGGTCTCTTAGTGGACGACGAAGGTCGACTCTGGGTCGAGAGAGTCACGCCGAAGGACGCGCCCTCCTTCTACGACCGTTACTCCGAAGACGGCGAGTACCTGGGCTCCGTTCGCCTGGCGTTCGAGCCAGCAGGTCCGATCTGGGTTCAGCACGGCGACATCTACGCCTGGGTCGTGGACGAGTTCGAGGTCCAATACGTGGTGAGGGCTTCCATCAGGAGGTGAGAATCGGCTTCGCCGGGTGAGCATCCTGGAGAAGTACGAGGTGTGCCGCTGTTGACCCGCAACTGCGCTGACGAGCAGTGGCGGGTTGATCCAGACCTCCTCGGAGAATCTTGCCGGTGCTCGATCACCTCGGGGGCCCAGGCGAAGTGGACTGGGCCGGGAGTAAGCAGGCCGATGCCGCCGCCCCCCCGTCGCCTTCGCCGAAACCTCGGGATCCGTCAGCGGTCCGTTCGGCTCGATCATCCGCATCCGGTCCGCACCGCTCAGCGCCTCAATCCGCGCCGAAAACGTCCCGCTCGACCGTCAGCTCCCGATCCTGGCGTGCAGGTAGCGGATCTTCGCCTCATGCTCCCCGCTGAACTCACACCTCCCGCCCGTGCCAAGCGACTTCGGTACCCGTGCTACGAGCCCGGGACCGGTTCACGCCAAGGGATTTCCGGTCTTGTTCGGTGACCGTGGAGGCCAGAAGCCGTTCAAGCTAGGTAGACGTTCTCCCAGCTCCCGCCCCAGCTTCCTGATCGCCCTGCCGCGATGGCTCAGCCGATCCTTCTCCACCGGTGCGATCTCGGCGAACCCCATCCCGGTCTCGAGTTCGACAAAGAGCGGGTCGTAGCCGAACCCGCCCCTTCCCCGCGGCGTTTCGAGTATCCGCCCCTCCACGGCGCCCCTCGCCAGCAGCGGCTCGGGTCCCGCTCCCACCAGTGCGAGCACACAGACGTAGCGGGCGCTCCGTTCGGCTGGCGGTACCCCTTCGAGCGAGCGGAGCAGGTGCCGGTTGTTGGCCTCGTCCTGCGACCTCGACCCGACCGGCGCGAAACGCTTCGAGCGCACGCCCGGCATTCCGCCCAGGGCGTCAACGACCAGCCCCGAGTCGTCGGCGAGCGTGGGAAGTCCGCTCAGGACAAAGAAGTGGGACGCCTTGGCCAGCGCGTTTTCGGCGAAGGTGTCGAAGGATTCGATCCCGTCTTCGTCCGGACTCTCGTCGATCCCGACTTCGTCGAGCCCGACAATCTCCAGGCCGGGAACCGGCGCCGCGCCCTCCGCCCCGATCATGCGTCCGATCTCGGCGAGCTTGTGGACGCTCCGGGTCGCCAGCAGCGCCCTGAAGGACCGGTCGGGCGACACCCCGGGTATCGTCCCGTCAGCCCAGCAGGTAGAAGAGCAGCGACACCGCCAGCAGGACCGCAACCCAGAGCACCATGCTCCCGGTAGGCCAGTTGCGCGCCAGCGGGCCGCCCCTGCCGGTGGCAGCGACGGTCAGGTCGACGACGGAGCCGAAGAGATCCGTCAGGGAGCGGCGCAGGTAGCGGTCCGCGCCTCCCACGATTCGTCCCGTCGTGGCGACCAGCCACGGACCCAGCTTGCGGTAAACGACCTCGGCGTCGATGTGTACCGCCCGCTTCTCGTCGGGATAGACGCCCCACTTCACCAAGGTCACGAACCCGAGCGCGCCGAAGAGCAGGAGCTGGACCTGGGTGACGATATGCGTCAGATCGTAGGGCCGGTAGTCCATCTCGTAGGGAAGGAGCGCGTAGAGGGCCCCGGGGAAGACTCCGATCAGCACGCAGAGCGCGGCCCCGATCGCCATCGCCGCCAGCATGTTCCGGGGCGGCTCCCTGGTTCTGATTCCCGAATCGTGCGCGAAGAACGAGAAGTATGGGATCTTGATGCCCGCGTGCTCCAGAACGCCCGCCGACGCGAAGAGCAGGAAGAGCCAGACCACGTAGTGGTGGTGCTCGATCGCCGCCACCATGATCATCGACTTGGTGACGAACGCGCTGAAGAGCGGGAAGGCGGAGATCGCCGCCGCCCCGGTCATGCAGAACGCCGCAGTCATGGGCATGGTCTTGTAGAGCCCGCCCAGGTCGGTTCCCTTCGTTCGTCCGGTCATCGTCATGACCGCTCCCATCGACATGAAGAGCAGCCCCTTGAAGATCACGTCCGCGAAGGCGTGCGCCACCGCACCGTTCACCGCGAGCGCTCCTCCTATCCCGATGCCCACCACCATGAACCCTATCTGGTTGATCATGGAGTAGCCGAGCACGCGCCGCAGATCGTTCTCCAGAACCGCGTAGAAGATGGGGAAGAAGGTCATCACCGTCCCCACCCAGATAAGAACGTCGGCCCCTTCGAACCCCCGCGCCAGCGCGTAGACCGCCACTTTGGTGGTGAAGGCCGAAAGGAAGACCGTGCCGGTGGGCGTGCTTTCGGGATACGCCTCCGTGATCCAGTTGTGGACGAGCGGGAAGCCCGCCTTGATGCCGAACGCGATCAGCAGGAGCCACGCCCCCGGCGAACCTCCGCCGTCCAGCCCGATGTGGTCGAAGCCGAGCGAGCCGGTGTCGCGGGCCAGCATCAGGGCTCCCGAAAGGAGGAGCACCCCGGAGACCACGTGGATCACCAGATAGCGGAAGCCGGTCCGGTACGAGCTCTTCGTCCCGCGCGCCCATACCAGGAAGGCCGAGGTCAGCGCGAGCAGCTCCCAGAAGACGAAAAGGGTGATGAGGTCGCCGGCGAAGACGGCTCCCAGGGCGCTCCCCGCGTAGAGCATCGAGCACACGTGCTGGAGCCCGACGCGGCGTCCTCCGGTCACGTCCTCCTCGCCCGCGTCGGCGGCGACCGAGCCCTGCGGCGTGCCGTCGCCGAGGTGGAGCGCGTACAGGAATCCTATGAAGGCGGCCAGGTGGAAGAGGTAGCCGAAGAGGAGCGAGAGCTTGTCCACCCGGTAGGGCGTGAGCTGGTAGCCCAGCAGCTCCATCTCGATGACGGTTCCGCTCTGGGCTCCGAACCACATGTTGAGACCGCCGACGATCGGTACCGCAAGCACCAGCAGCTTGCGCACCCGGCCCCGGGTGAAGGCGACCGCCAGCGCACCCGCGAAGAACAGGAGGAAGGGAGGCAGATCAGCCATCGTCGCCGTCCTCCTCGTCGTCCTCGGGCTCGTAGTAGTCCTCGGGACGGATCAGCAGCTTGCGCATCCCCTTCGCCACGATCACGAGTCCCCAGAACGAAACGAACCCGGCGATCGGATAGAAGAGGAGCGTGTCCTCCCACGGGTGCGGGTGTTCGCTGTGCCGGGCGATGACGAACTCGGTCACGAGAAGCGCCAGGCAGATCACGTAGAAGATGCGGAAGAAGAGGCGCACGCTCTTAGGCCGGTCCGTCCAGCCCGCCGGGTCGATGATGCGGTGTCCGCCGTCGCTCATGCCGGCCTACCCTCCGTCCGCGATCAGCGAGGCCAGTTCGAAGACCAGGCCCGGCCAGAAAAAGAGTGCGACGGTGCAAGCTGCGGTCGCTATCATGGCCACGAGCGCGGGAGCGGGAGCCTCCCGGATCCCGAACCGACCGAAGCCCTCTTCGCCGGCGTCCTCGATCCCGCCGCGCTCGGTCCCACCCCCCAGGAAGGCCTTCACCGGCACTTCGAGCAGGTAATAGAGCGAGAGCAGCGACGATAGCATGAGCACCGCGAGCAGCCCGATCTGGTCCGCTTCCAGGGTTCCCATCCCCAGGAACCACTTGCTCCACGAGCCGCCCGCCGGCGGAAGCCCGATTATGGCCAGCGAGCCGATCAGGAAGGCGCCGAAGGTGACCGGCATGCGCCGTCCGAGTCCGTGCATTTCGCTGACCGACTTCCTGTGGGCCGCGACCATGACGGCTCCGGCGGCGAAGAAGAGGGTGATCTTGCCGAAGGCGTGCATCGCGATGTGCATCCCTCCTCCGATCACTCCCCAACGGTTGGCGAGCAGAGCCGCGAGCACGATGTAGGAGAGCTGGCTGATCGTCGAGTAGGCGAGGCGCGCCTTGAGGTTGTCCTTGGTGAAAGCGACGAGCGAGCCGAGTATGATGGTCGCCGCAGCCACCCAGGCGAGCCAGTCGGCGGCCGCCAGTTCGGAGAGAAGGTCGATCCCGAAAATGTAGACCGAGACCTTGAGTACCGTAAATACGCCCGCCTTCACCACCGCGACCGCGTGCAGGAGGGCGGAGACCGGAGTCGGCGCGACCATCGCTGCGGGCAACCAGCGGTGGAAGGGCATGACCGCCGCCTTCCCCACCCCGAAAACGAAGAGCGTCAGTATGGTTCCCAGCACGCCCGCAGTCGCCGTACCGGCGAGAACGCCTCCCGGAACGAAGTCGACCGTGCCCGCGAGCTGCCAGGTCCAGATGATGGCGAGAAGCTGGAGACCGACCGAGGTGGAGAGCAGGATGCCCAGGTAGATGCGACCCGCGCGGCGGGCCGCGTCGCTCTGATGGTGGGTGACGAGCGGGAAGGTGCAGAGGGTCAGCGCCTCGTAGAAGGCGAAGAGGGTGAAGAGGTTGGCCGAGAACGCGACCCCGAGCGCACCCGCGATCGCCACGGCGAAGAAGAGGAAGAACCGGGTCTGGTTCTTTTCGCGATGGCCGCGCATGTAGCCGATCGCGTAGATCGTGGTCACCACCCAGAGGAAGGAGGCGACGAGCGCGAAGAGCAGGCCGAGCGGTTCGACCTCGAAGGCCAGCTCCACGCCCGGCACCACCTCGATCAGGCTGAGCCGAGGTCTCTCGCCTGCGCGCACCTCGTCCACGAGGCCCCAGACCATCAGGAAGGTGGCGGCTCCGACGACGAGCGTGGCCGTCTCCCGGAGGTTCGGTCGACTTCCCAGGAGCGCGACCAGGCCGGAGGCCAGGAGCGGCAGGACGGCGGCCAGGCCCATTTGCAGCTCGGCGTTCACCTGGCGCCTCCCACGAGCATTTCGGCGACGCCTTCCGCGATCCGGGTCGTGCGGGTCGCGTCCACGCCGAAATAGAAGTTGGCCGCCACCATCGCCCAGGCGGGCACGAGGAGCGAGAGGGGGGCCTCGGATACCGGTGGAGCATCTTCGGCGCGCTTACGCAGATAGGCGACCTCGACCACCTTCCAGACGTACATCACCGCCAGCAGCGAACCGACGAGCACTACGGCGACGGCGAGCCAGTTCCCCGCCGCGATGGCGGCCTGCACCAGATACCACTTGCTGACGAAACCGACCGTGAGCGGAACGCCGACGATGCTGAGTCCGCCGGCCACGAAGGCCGCGACCGTCCACGGCATCCGCCGGCCGATCCCGGCCAGGCCCGAGACCTCGACCGCGCCCAGGCGGTAGGCCAGACAGCCGACCGCCAGGAAGAGCGCTCCCTTCATGAGGGCGTGGTTGAGCACGTGCAGAACGCCGGCGGTCACGCCCAAGGTCGAGGCGAAGCCGATGCCCAGCACGATGTAGCCGATCTGCGCGACGCTGGAGTAGGCGAGAAGCCGCTTTACGTTCTCCTGGCCCACGGCCACCAGCGACATTGCGATCACGGCGACCATGGCGAGCGGAATCAGGAGCGCGTCGGCGTTCATGGCGCCGAATGCGAACTCCGCGCCGAAGACGGTGAAGACGAAGCGGAGCAGGAGGTAGACCGCCACCTTGGTGGCCGTGGCGGCGAGGAAGGCGCTGACGGCGGAGGGGGCGTAGGTGTACGCGTTCGGGAGCCAGAGGTGGAGCGGGAAGAGCGCCAGCTTGAGGGTGATGCCGACGGTCAGGAAGGTGAAGGCCGCCGGGATGGTCCGGTTCGGCCCCAGCTCGGGCAGCCGCTCCGCCAGATCGGCCATGTTGAGCGTCCCCGTCATGACGTAGAGGAGACCGATGCCGATCACGATAAAGGTCGCCCCCAGGCTCCCCATGATCAGGTACTGGTAAGAGGCGGTCAGCGCCCTGCGGTCCCGACCCATGGCGATGAGGGCGTAGGCCGAGAGCGACGAGATCTCCAGGAAGACGAAAACGTTGAAGACGTCGCCGGTGGCGGCGATCCCGAGCAGCCCGGCGAGGCAGAGCAGGAAGGCGGCGTAGAAGAGATGGAGCTTACCGGCGTCGATCTCCCGCTCCAGGCTCCTGCGCGAGAAGACGACCACGACCGGGGCGACGAGCGAGACGATAGTCAGCACCCAGGCGTTCGCGCCGTCGATCACGTACTCGATTCCATAGGGCCTGGCCCAGCCGCCGAGCTCGTAGGTGATGACCTCGCCGCCTGCTGTGGCCGCCAGCAGGCGAAGCGCGGCGTAACCGCACCAGAACGCGGAGAGGAGCGCCAGAGCCCATGCGATGCGCCGGTTGGAGACGAGCGCCGCGAGCGGTGCCGCCAGCAAGGGCACGACCGCGATCAGGACAGGCAGGTGTTCCGTCACAGGCTCGCGTCCTCGATCTCGTCTTCGTCGATGGTTCCGAACGCCTCCTTGATGCGGATGACGAGCGCGAGCCCCACCGCCGTGGTCGCCACGCCCACCACGATGGCGGTCAGGATGAGGACGTGCGGGATCGGATTGGAGTAGAGCGGGTCGCCGTCGGTGAGTATGGGAGCGGTGCCGCCCGAAACCTTGCCGATCGAGATGTAGAGGATGAAGACCGCCGTCTGGAAGATGCTCAGCCCGATCAGCTTCTTGAACAGGTTGGAGCGAGCGATGAGCGTGTAGCAGCCGATCATCATGAGAACTATGACCGCCCAGTAGTTGAAGAGGCCGAGCGCGCTCATGCCGGCTCCTCCCCGCCGGTCGAGGCCCGGGTCCCGGTGTTCGCGCCGGGCGCCGCGGCCGCCAGAAGTTCGCCTTCCGCGTGACCGGCGCGTTCCGTCCTCCACGAGACCACGGCGTAGAAGATCGAGGCCATCGCGCCGAAGACGGTGACCAGCACGCCCAGCTCCACCAGCAGGATCCCGTAGTGCTGACCGTCGGTCGGGTCGTGAGCGAGCACGTCGTAGTCGAGGAACTCGGCACCCAGCGCCATCGTGGCGTAGCCGACGCCCAGATAGATCACGACCCCGAGGGCGGCGCAGGCTCCGGCCACCTTCGGCGGCAGGACGCGCTTGGCCGCGGCGCTGCCGTAGACCAGGGAGTAGAGCACGAAGATGGAGGCGAAGACGACTCCCGCCTGGAAGCCGCCGCCCGGACCGTAGTCCCCGTGGAACTGCACGTAGAGGGCGAAGAGTCCGACGAAGGGGATCATCGCCTTGGCGCCGAGACGGAGAACGAGTCCGTCGGAAGGGCCCGTGCCAGGTCGTTCGGTCGGGTTCCGCGCCTCGCCGCTCACGTCGAGCCCTCCCCGCTCTCGCCCCGTCCGGATCCGGGGGCGAAACCGTCCTCGTCCGGTCCGACCTGCGGGCGTCTCCTCCCCCGCCCCAGTATCAGGAGCACCCCTACCGTCGCCGCGAAGATCACGGTGACCTCGCCCATGGTGTCGTACCCGCGGTAGGAAGCCAGCACCGAGGTGACCACGTTGGGGATGTGTATCTCCTCGTACGACTCCTCGAGATAGCGGTCGGCGACGTGGTGATGGACGGGGTTGTCCGGGTCCCCGAACGGCGGGATGTCGATGGTTCCGTAGATGAGCGTCGCCCCTATCGCCAGCACCACCAGGAGTGGAATCCAGGGACGGTTTTCCGGACGTTTGCTCCTGCCGCCCACGATTGAGAGGGTGGCGAGCATGAGCACCGTCGAGATGCCGGCTCCGACCGCCGCCTCGGTGAAGGCGACGTCGACCGCGTCGAGCGCGACGAAGAGCCCGGCGGAGAGGAGCGAGTATATGCCCGCGAGCATGACCGCGGCGTAGAGGCTCCTCATCCGGATGATGGCGGCGGCGGTGACCGCGAGCAGGACGAGGATGATCACGTTGACGACTTCGATCGTCATCGCGCCTCCCCCTGGTCGGCATCGTCCCCGCCTTGGGAAGGCTCGTCGCTCTCGGCTGCGCCTGCGGAGGTCATGCCGTCGTCGCCGCTCCGCCAAGGTCTGACGCCGGCGTCGAGAGCCGCTCGGGCGAGGGCGTGCGAAGCGATGGGGCTGGTGAAGAAGAGGAAGAGATAGACGAGGACGAGACGGACGAGCACCATCCAGAGTTCGGTGTCGCCGTCGAATATCCCGCGAACGACGTGAGCCGCCATGCCGGCGAGCAGTAAGCCCGCCCCCATCGTGTCGGTCATGCCGGCGGCGTGGAGCCTGGTGAATAGGTCCGGCAGCCGCAGAAGGCCAGAGGAGCCGGTGATGACGAAGGCGAGCCCTCCGAGAGTCAGGATCCAGGCGAGCGCGTCGAGAGCGATCATGCGTCGCCTCCCGCACCCGCTTCCCGCGTCGCGGCGTCCCCGGCGCTCGCGCCCGACCGGACGCGCACGGCCTCGGCTTCGAAGAAACGCAGCACGCCGATCGTGGCGACGAAGTTTATGAGCGCGTACACCAGGGCCAGATCGAGAAACTCGGGCCTGCCGGCTAGGAACCCGAGGACGGCGATGAGCAGCACGGTCTTGGTGCCGAAGGTGTTGACCGCGAGAACCCGATCCCAGAGGGTCGGACCCGCGAGAGCGCGGATGAGCGCGAGCGCCATGCTCACGATCACACCTGCCGCCGCCGCTGCGAACATTAGCCCGATCCTCCGGCTGAGACGCGGGCTCCCTCCAGCTCCCGTACCCTGTCGTCCATCGCCCCGCCCTCCGCAGGTGGCGCGTCCGGGGCCGAGAGCACGTGCACGTCGAAGCGCTCCCCGTCGGTGGCCACGGTGACCGTGCCCGGCGTGAGCGTGATGGAATTGGCGTGTACGAAGCGACCGAAATCAGTCTTCTGCGAGGCCCGCACCCGCACCACGACCGGGTCGATGCGCAACCCGGGAGCCAGTATCAGCCTAGCCACCCGGATGTTGGAGAGGAAGATCTCCTTGAGCAGCCAGGGGAGGTAGAGCGCGACCCTGAACTGCGTTCCGAGCGGGATCCGGTCGCCGTCGAGTGAATCCATGTGCCGGTTGCGCCACACCACGACCGCGCATGAGACCGCGCCCAGCGAGATCAGGAGCGCGGTGTAGTGGCCCGAAAGAACGAGCCAGAACCCCATGAGGATTGCACCCAGGACGATCGCTCTCGGCAAGGTTCGGGTCGGGGGTGGTGGTGGGCGGATGGGAGGATTTCGGACCGCAATCTACCAGTTGGACTGCGCTCCGTCCACTATCTTCTGAACCAGCAGATCCATGGCCTCGGCTCGTCCGATCGCCTCGTTCTCGGAAGCCTCCAGGAAGTAGCCGTCGCTTCTCACGCTGCGCGACTCCCAGAGGACGACATTCTCCACCAGGTCCACGATCTCGACCGAGACGGATATCGACACCGTGCGCTGATTGACCTGGGCTCCGCCTGTGCGCGCACCACCGGCACCCGCGCCGCCCACGGCGGAATAGCTGCCGGCGGCCACGTTGTAGCCCGAGATCGTCCCCCTGACCACGGCGTCGGCGATGTCTTCGCCTGCGGGCCGGATGCCGAGCGACGCCGGCAGGCTGCGCACCAGGAGTTCGTGGAGCTCGCCCGTGAGCTCGAAGTAGGTGGTCTCGTTGTCGAACGGAAGGACGGCTATCGTCTCCACGTGCGGCGGCGGAAACGAACCGGCCCGGAAGGAATACGAGCAGCCCGCGATCGAGAGAGCGAGGACGGCGCAGGCGACGACTCGGGAAAGGCCAGCGACGCGGTCGCGAGCGGCGACGTGATTCCGTGCGGAGGTGAACGAAGTTGTGCCCGCGATCTTTCGCTTGGCCGCGATTTCGGTCGTCATCTTCCTCTCGGCGCCACTCGCGGATCCCAGATGTCCATCGGGAAGGACTCGATCCGTTCGACCGCGGCCCGTTCGATCCGGAGCTCGCGGAACTCCGCCATGTTGCGGTAGCGGGCGCTCTTCGGGAAATCCTCGTCGTCGTGCTCGGTACGGATTCGCTGGACCACATGGCCGCTCTCGGTCATCTCCACCTCGACGAGGTCAGATCCGGCCGCGCGGTATCTGAGCTCCCGGCGATCGTCGAGTCGGTAACGGAAGCGCAGGGAGCCGTCCGCGAAGCTCTCGACCTCGATGAGCGTGGAACCGAGGATGGGGCGGAAGAATCCTAGGGCGCCCCACATGAAGTCGGGCGGCGGCAGAATCTCCTCCGGCGCGCCGTCGGGCAGCCGCAGCTCCCTTCCGATCATGGCCGCCTTCGCCGCGATCTCGCCGTTCTCCAGAAAGAGATCCAGGCGGACCCGATCAGGCGGAGCGATCCGCGCGACGCCTCGCCCGCTCGCGCGCGTTCCCGCCTCGTTGGAGTACCAGTCGAAGACGACCCGAACAGGAAAATCGAGCCGAGTGCGGGCCTCGAGAAGGAGGGCCTCCCTGGCCGGATCGAGACTCGGGGCGGGCTCCGGCTCCGGCGGCGGGCCGCTTGCGCAGCTCGAGAGCGGAGCGGCCAGGACGAGCGCCGCAGCGAACATCGAACGTGGGGTCGGGGTCATGGGGGTTCCTACCCCTTCCCGTCCGTCGCGGTTCGACGATCTTGGTCGCATGGATAATTTCAGCGGAGCTCGCTCACCGATCTTCATAGCGTCGGACCTCCATGCGGGCGCGACGCCGGCGGCGCAGTCGGAAGCCTTCACGGCGTGGCTCCGCCGGGCCCGGGAGAACGCCGACCGCATCATACTGAACGGCGATCTCTTCGACTTCTGGTGCGAGTACCGGCGCGGGCACAGCAAGGGCCACGAGGAGCTTCTCCGCGAGCTCTCGCGGACCGTGACCGGCGGAGTTCCGGTCACCTTGATCGCCGGCAATCACGACTGGTGGGGGGGCAGGCACCTGGAGGAAGAGGTCGGGCTCGAATATCTGAAGGAACCGCTCGAGTTCACGGTCGGCGGCAGGACCGTTCTGGTGGCGCACGGCGACCGCTGCGGCAGGGGCGACCTCACCTACAGGCTGCTCGCTCCTCTGCTCCGCTCGGGGCCGGTGCCCCGGGCCTTCCGAGCGCTGCCGCCGGGGATCGGCGACCGACTGGCCGGACTGGTCTCGGGGAGCCGGCGACGGTCCGGCCCCGGGAAGGGCGAACTGGCCAGGAGCGCCGCTCTGCGGGAATGGGCGCTCGAAGAGCTCGCCCGGAGAACGGAGCTCGACCTCGTCGTTCTCGGCCACGCGCACGTGCCGGAGTCGGTGTCCTTGGGGACGGGGCGACGCTACATCAACTGCGGCGATTGGGTGTACCATCGGACCTATGTAGTTTTGGGCGAGGGAAAGCCCGAGTTGCGCCACTGGGACGGAGAAAACGTTTGAGGAGTCTGACGACGTTGGGAAGCGTGAGGATCGAGCCGATCCGGAGCTCGATGCCGGCGGCCTTCCGGGTGAGGTCGGCCTTCGGGTCGCCTTGGGCGCGAAGAATCTCAGGTGCGCCGGCGCTGTTGGCGTGCGCGGCGTTCGCCTGCGACGCGGGAGCCCAGGAACCGCCGATCCCGGCCGCGACGGCAGGTCCCGAGATCGCCGTAGAGGAGTCGGAGCTCTCCCCGGACTCCCTGACCGCCTCCGAGACGCCCAGTCCTCTCGGCGCCCTCTTCCGCTCGATGGCCATTCCGGGGTGGGGACACGCCTACGCGGGAGCGCGGACGCGAGCCGGCGTATATCTCGCGTTCGAGGTCGGCTCCGCCTACGCCATCATCCGAACCCGCACCCGACTGAACGAGGTCGATCGCCGCATCGCCGTGCGGGAGGGTGCGATCCGGGACGAGCTGGCGTCCTACGGGATCACCCACAGCGAGTACGTGAACTCCGTTCTCGCTCAGGATTCCGCGCTGGAGGAGCTCGAAGAGCTGAAGGGGGAACGCGAGCAGCAGGTGGAGGACTGGATCGCCTTCGGGGGCTTCATGTTCCTGGTCGGCGCCGTCGACGCCTACGTGAGCACCCACCTCCAGGACGTTCCCGACTTCATCGAGCTCGAGGTGGGTACGAACGAAGATGGGCGTCTCGAGCTAGGTCTCCGGGTCCCGATCGGAAGGTGACGGCGAAGACCCATGCTGATCGCCCGCCCGACCCTGCGGGCCGGAGTCACGGGAGCGTGTGGGAATCGAACCCACCGGCCCGGGTTTTAGCCGGGCTGCACGGTTTTGAAGACCGCCGGAGACACCAGTCCCCCTCCGCCCCCTTGGCACTCAATCTATAATGTCCGGACTCGACGCGGCGGACGAAACCCCCTCCCGGCGGAATCTCGACCTCGACTGGGTTCTCGGCACGCGCGTCAACCGGAGCGCCGTCGAACGCAGGGCGGCCACCTTGACCCCCCGGCGCAGCGTGAAGCGGGAGTGGCAGGCGGCCTGGCTCCTGCGGGCGCTCTCGCTCATCGACCTCACGACCCTCGCCGGCGACGACACCCCCGGACGCGTGACCCGGCTCTGCGCCAAGGCCCGGCGGCCGCTCAGGGCCGACCTCGCTTCCGACCTGGACGTCGCGCACGCCGAGCTCCGGGTGGCGGCGGTCTGCGTCCACCACAGGCTCGTGGGCGCGGCGAAGCGGGCGCTCGACGGGAGCTCCATGCCGGTCGCGGCCGTGGCCGCCGGCTTTCCGCACGGCCTCTCGCCCCTCGAGCAGCGGACGGCCGAGGTGAGAGCTTCGGCGGAGGCGGGAGCGGACGAGATCGATGTCGTGATCACCCGGGGGCTCGCCCTCAGGGGAGACTGGGAGGCCCTCCACCGGGAGATACTCGCGTTTCGGGAGGCCGCCGGGTGGGCGCACCTCAAGGTCATTCTGGGGACGGGCGATCTGGCGACCCTCACCCAGGTGGCGCGTGCCAGCCTCGTCGCCATGATGGCCGGAGCCGACTTCGTCAAGACCTCCACCGGCAAGGAGAGCAGGAACGCGACCCTGCCGGTCGGACTCGTCATGGCGCGTCAGATCCGCGAGTTCGCGGAAAGGACCGGCATCCGGGTCGGCTTCAAACCGGCAGGCGGCATCTCGACCGCGAAGGACGCTCTCGCCTGGCTCGTGCTGATGAAGGACGAGCTGGGCGACGACTGGCTGGTTCCCGCCCGCTTCCGCTTCGGCGCCTCTTCCCTGCTCGCGGACATCGAGCGCCAGTTGGAGCACTTCGTCACCGGTCGCTACTCGGCCTTCCACCGCCACCCGCTCGGATGACGCCATGAACCGCTCCGACCTCACCCCGGACACCTTGACCTACGGACCGGCTCCCGAATCCGCGGAGCGGGCGCTCGCGTGGATCGCGAAGCGCGACGGACGGTTCGGCCACTTCATCGGCGGCGAATCGGAACCGCCCGTCGAAGGCGAGCAGACATTTTCCGTACTGAACCCGGCCACCGGGAAGCCTTACGCACAGGCGAGCCTCGGAACGGCGGCGGACGTCGATCGGGCCGTGCGGGCGGCGCGGGAGGCCCAGCCAAGCTGGTGGAAGATCGGAGGACACGCCCGCGCTCGCCATCTCTACGCCATCACCCGCCACATGCAGCGGAACTCGCGCCTCTTCGCCGTTCTGGAGAGCATCGACAACGGCAAGCCCGTGCGGGAGTCGCGCGACATCGACATCCCCCTCGCCATCCGCCATTTCTCGCATCACGCCGGTTGGGCGGCGCTGACGGAGAGCGAGTTCGCAGGCCGGACGCCGGTCGGAGTCTGCGGACAGATCATCCCTTGGAACTTCCCGCTCCTGATGCTGGCCTGGAAGGTGGCGCCGGCCATCGCGACCGGGAACACCGTGGTGCTGAAGCCCGCCGAACACACTCCGATGACGGCCCTGCTCTTCGCCGAGACCTGCGCCGAAGCCGGGCTCCCGCCTGGGGTGGTGAACATCGTCACCGGCGACGGCGGCACAGGCGCCGAGATCGTCGGACACGCCGACGTGGACAAGATCGCCTTCACGGGCTCGACCTCGGTGGGTCGCGAGATCAGGCGGCGGACCGCAGGCACCAAAAAGCGGCTTACGCTCGAGCTGGGCGGCAAGTCGCCCTTCCTGGTCTTCGACGACGCCGATCTCGACTCGGTGGTCGAGGGCGTGGTCGACGCCATCTGGTTCAACCAGGGCCAGGTCTGCTGCGCCGGATCTCGGATCCTCGTCCACGAGGGCGTAGCGGCCAAGCTGGAGGCGAAGTTGCGTGTCCGCATGGAGAAGCTGCGCATGGGGGACCCGCTCGACAAGGCGATCGACATGGGGGCCATCGTCGCGCCGGTGCAGCTGGAACGGATCGAGCGGCTGGTCGCGCGAGGCAGGTCCGAAGGCGCCGAGGTTTGGCAGCCCTCGTGGAGCGCACCCGAAGACGGCTGGTTCTACCCGCCCACGCTCTGCACGCGGGTCGCGAGCGCCGATACGCTCGCGCAGGTGGAGATATTCGGACCGGTGGTCGTGCTGATGACCTTCCGTTCTCACAGGGAGGCCGTGGCGCTCGCGAACGACACCCGCTACGGTCTGGCGGCCTCCGTCTGGACTGAGAACGTGAATCTCGCCCTCGACGTCGCGCCGAAGATCAAGGCGGGCACCGTCTGGGTGAATTGCACGAACGTCTTCGACGCGGCGGCCGGGTTCGGGGGCTACCGGGAGAGCGGCTTCGGTCGGGAAGGCGGACGCGAAGGGCTGGAGGAGTATCTGCGACCGGAGTGGGATGGGCGTGGGTCGTCGGGTCAGAGAAAGCGGTTGCCCCGAGACCCGGTCACCCCAGATCCCGCCTTCGATCACGGCCGGATCGATCGCACGGCCAAGCTCTACGTGGGCGGCAGACAGGTTCGCCCCGACTCCGGTTACAGCCTGACTGTGCCCGGCGGGAACGGGACGCCGCTCGGCCAAGTGGGTCGCGGCAACCGAAAGGACGTTCGCAACGCCGTGGAAGCGGCTCGGCGCGCACAGCCCGGCTGGGCGGACGCGACGGGCTACAATCGAGCTCAGATCCTTTACTTCGTCGCCGAAAACCTGGACGCCCGCCGCGAGGAGTTCGTGGAGCGGCTGGCCGTGATCTCGGGGAGACGCGACGACGCCAACAGGGAGTTCGCGGAGTCGGTGCGCCGTCTCTTCTCGTGCGCGGCCTGGGCCGACAAGTGGGAGGGACGGGTTCATCACACGCCTTACCGCAACGTCACCCTCGCCATGCGCGAACCCATGGGAACGGTCGGGGTGTCGTGCCCGCGGGAGCGGCCGCTGCTCGCGCTGATCTCCCTGGTCGCGCATCCGCTGGCGGTCGGCAACACCGTCGTCGCGCTGCCCTCCGAGGACGCACCGCTGGTGACGACCGACCTGTACCAGGTGCTCGACACCTCGGACGTGCCCGCCGGCACGGTGAACATCGTGACCGGTCACCATGCGGAGACTCTCCCGACCCTGGCCGAACACGACGGCGTCGAGGCGCTCTGGCATTTCGGGGACGCCGGGGCGGCCCGGATGGTCGAAGAAGCGTCGGTCGGCAATCTCAAGCGGACCTGGATCGGTCCGGCCCGCGACTGGCTGGACCCCGATCAGGGTGGCGGACCGGAGTTCCTGCATCAGGCCACTCAGGTCAAGAACATCTGGGTTCCGTACGGGGCTTGATCGACGAGACGATCGGCGACACCCTGGAGTGGTGGAACAGGCCGCGCGAGTAGGACCGTTCCGCTAGCGCGGATTGCGGAAGCCGCCGGATCCGGGTGGCGGACCGGCGACGACGGAGGCTGAAGCGGAGGTCGCCGGAAGCCTGGGTGGTCCGGAACGCATGACGGGTGGCGCTCGCGTCGTCGGCTGCGGCTCAGAAGACGAAGTCGAGCCTGAGTCTGAGGCCTTGGCGAGCGGGAGCGGTGGGGGATTCGTTGCGGACGCCCTCGAT
>JAGWBQ010000022.1 GCA_021295815.1 Gemmatimonadota bacterium
AAACCGCCGGGACCGATGGAGCTGGACTGGATTTCGACTCGGCTTCAACCTGACATGCCCCGGGAACGGAGGCGGAGGAAAGTGGGATGACCGGCATGAAGACGGAGGTGCCCGCGGCGCCCGCGGCGTCAGGATCGTCACCGAACCCGCTTCCTCCGAGGGAGTTCCGACGATGGTCGGACGAAGCTGCGCGCAATTGCGTGCGAGCCGCGATCACCGCGCCGGCGTTCGAATGCGGTGAGCGGCCTTGTCCATGGACCGCTGAGCTACCTGATCCCGACCAGGCCTATGACTGACTCGTAGAGGGCTACGGCATCCCAGCCGGTGCCCTGGCGGAAGACGATGCGGGTGGGCCTGATGTGCCCCATTTCCTCGACATCTCCTTCGATCACCACGAGATCGGCGACCTTGCCCACCTCGACCGTGCCGATCTCGTCATCCATCCCGAGTACGGCGGCGCCGTTGGCCGTCATTATCCGCACCGCTTCGGGTGCGCTGAAGCCGGCTTCGCGCAGGAGTTGGAAGTTTCTCTGGTCACCCAGGCCCGGCGGGGCCGCGCCGTATCCGGTCGGGTCGACGCCTGCGGCCAGGAGCCCCCCGGCATCCACGAACGCCCGCTCGTACTCCATAGCCTTCGCGAGCAGCTCGGGCGGGATCGCACCTTCGGGATTGGAGCGACGCTCCTCCGCGATCGCCCTGACCTCCGCCGCGATCTCGGGCGCGAGCACCTCGTAGACGCGCTCGTCGATCGGTTCCCTTCCGTAGACCGAGATCTCGTACACAACCAAGGTCGAGGTCATGGCGACCCCGTTTTCGATCATGTCGCGGAAGGTGGCCTGGACCTCGGGTCCGTTCACGTCCAGGTCACCGTAAGTGGCGCGGAAGTTGGCCGGGCAATCGTCGGGTTCCTTGCCGGGGGCGTACTCGGAGTTGGCGAAGAGCCCGTGTTCCAGATTGTCGATGCCCAGAGCCACGGCCTCCCGATATCCGACCGAGCAGAGGTGAGCCGTGACCTTCACCCCGTTGGCGTGCGCCTCCTCGATCGCCGCGCCGAGTTCGGCTCGCGAGATCCAGGTGTACGCCTTGAACCAGGGGATGCCCTCCTCGGCCCAGTAGCGCACCACTCGCCGGGCCTGTTCGGGGCCTTCAAGCCGGGTCATGGTGGCGCTTCCCATCTCGCCGGTCAGGTACGGGCCGGTCGGGACGATGGTCGGACCGACCGCGCGACCGGCCTCGATCTCGCGCATGAGGTTGAGTTCGGCATAGGGTTGCCGGGCGCCGGTGGTCCTGATGGTGGTGACGCCGGAAGCCAGATAGAGCCTCGGTCCCGAGAACATGAGCTGTGCGGCCCGCCCCCTGCCCCCGGTGTAGTAGCTGTGATTGTGGAGACCGACGATCCCGGGAATAAGCGTGTGCCCGGTCATGTCCATGACCTCGGCATCGGCCGGCACCTCCACCTCTCCGTCGGCTCCGACCGCGGCTATGCGACCGTCGGCGATCACCACCGTCCGACCGGTCATGGCCGCGGCTCCCGTACCGTCGATGACCTTCACGTTGGTGAGGGCGACGGTCGGCGCGTCCACGGCGACGATCCCCCGAGGCTCGGGCGACTCTTCGGGCGGGGTCGCCTCCGGTTCCCCTTCCGGGCCCGCGCAGGCCATGAGGGCGAGGGCGAGTAGGGCCGGGCGCTTCGACAAGATGATCTTCACAGCTGTCTCCAAGGGTCGGGAGGAAGAACGACCGGTCCGGAAGCTGTCGGGGACAGCCGTCGGCTCGATGATTCGACAAGGGGGGAGGGCCACTTCAAGATGGGGCGAGATGCGGTCTCTTTCAATCCGACACCTCCATGACGAAGCTCATGCCCGACTCGAGGTGCTCGGCGATGTGGCAGTGCACCATCCATTTTCCAGGATTCGAGAGCTCCAGCAGGATGTCAGTGGTGGACCCTGCGGGCAGCAGGACGGTGTCCTTCCAGACCATGTTCTCGTTCGGCGCTCCGTCCTGTTCCAGCACCAGAAAGCGCTGCCCGTGGATGTGCAGCGGGTGCTGCATGGTATGAAAGGCCCAGCGGTCGTTGACCAGCCGGATCTTCACCACGTCTCCGACCCGGAAGCTCCACGCGATCTCCTCGTTCTCCGCGCCGGTCGCCGCGTCCCGGAGTATCCAGGACACCTCCTTTCCGCTCGACGCCCAGTTCATCATGGGCATGGTGCCCGTCCATTCGACCGGGTTGGCGAAGGCGCGTTCGAAGAGCATGGACTGCTCGACCGCCTTGGGCAGGCCCTCCGTCTCCAGCGTGAGCACGAGCTCGCGGTCGACGGGACGGTCGAAGTGGCGGCGGTAGCGGTCGATCTCGCGACTCACCGCGCGGTTCTCGCGCAGGACGTGGAAGTCGGGCCGCGTCGCGGTCGCGGACGTGGGGTCCAGGTCGCCCTCGGATACCGCTCCGGTCGCAGTCACGAAGCCCAGGGTCGTCAGCTCCTCGTGGAATTGCCCGAGCCTGTGGTTGATCCCCTGCACGTGGTTCACCAGCCGGAACGTGGCGTCATCTTCGAAGAACGCCTCCACGACGTACCGTTCCGCCGGGCCGAGGACGACGCTTTCGGCGAAGCTTTCGCGCTCGAAACGGCTCACGTCGGATGCGACGACCTTGAGCGGCAGCGGCTGCTCGCGCCCTCCGCGACCGTCGTTCACCTCCCGGCGCAGCGAGAGGTTGAACGTCCTCGTGTTCGCGGCGTTGGTCAAGTGGAAGCGGACGATCTCGCCGCGCCCCACGCTCAGCCGATACTCCGGCTCACCGTTCACCAGAAGGATGTTTCCGAACCTTCCCATGAGGGCGAAGTTGGAGCTCTCCTCCCCGAAAGGCACCGGGCCCGCCCGGTCGAGGAGCAGGTCGTCGAGGATGAGCGCGATCTCCCGGTCCGCAGGTCCGTAGTACTCGGGATCCCGCGAGCGCACGAGCATGTTCCCGGAGAGGCCGAGCTCCTGGGTCACGTCTTCGCGATGGTGCGGATGGTACCAATAGACGCCCGCGTCGGGGAAGAAGAGCTGGTAGCGAAAGCGCTCGCCCGGTCCGACGGGAGGCTGGGTGAGCCCGGGCACGCCGTCGAAGCGGTTGTCGAGCCGAAGCCCGTGCCAGTGGACCGCCGTGGGAATCGTGGTCTCGTTGGTCAGATTGACGAAGACGGTCGAGCCCTCGTCCACCCTGATGAGCGGTCCGGGAATCCGGCCGTTGAACGCCATCATCACGAGATCGCGTCCCGCCACCGAACGTCTCACGAAGCCCACGGTCAGGTCCATGGTGCCTCCGTCGGGCAGGTCGAGCACCAGCGGACCTCGCGCTTCCGGAAGCACCGACTCCGGAACGGGGAGCCAGGGCGACACGCTCGGAACGGCCTCCATTACTCCCGCCAGCATCGGCACGCCCGGATACATGGGCGGACGGCTCCAGGCGGAAGCGGCGCTCGACGACATATGACCGTGTTCCCCGGACGTCGTCCCCAGCTCCGCCGCAGGCGCGAGCGCGGTCAGATCGTGAGCCTCCATGCGGCTCGAGGGAGAGCGTCCCCGCAGGAGAAGCGGACCGCTCCGGTCGGCCACGTCGGGGCCGGGCTCGGCGGTGATCAGGATCAGATACTTGTTCAGACTCACTTCGGCCAGCGAGTTCTCTCCCTCGAAGACCGCTCCCATATTGACGAGAGAATCGAGCGTCAGCGGCGCGGCCCACGCGACCAGACTCGAATACGGGCCGAGTGCGGCGGGGTCGGGAAGGTCGGTCAACCGCAGGACGAGAGAGTGGCGGTGATGGCCGGTGGCGGTGACCGAGACCCCGAAGGGCGACCAGGGCCGATAGATGCGAGCCGTGCCGGCGGCGTCACCCCCGGCCGGGGTCGGGAACAGCTTGAGACAGTGGAGATCGCTCGCGACCGCAGGGTCGGTATCGGCGTTCGGATCGGTCCGCATCGACCCTTCCCCGGGGGCGCTCATGGTCATCGAGACCGATGCGCACACGTTCGCGGCCCGCCGAGCCTCCCGGCACCCCGCAAGCGCGACCAGAACCGCCGCCGCCACGACGGAACGCCGGAAGGCTTTCGGGTAAGTAAGCGTGCCGGTCGGCGCCATGCCTCCCATCCTCAATCCTCGATCCCGATGAGCATCAAGCCGCCAATCACGGCCCCGAGCGCCGCTACCGGGAACGGTTCAACGGCGGGGACCTCCCCAGGAAGCGCGGCCGCTTCGCGGAAGGTCCGCGGCAGGCTGCTCGCCGCCGTCCTGCTCGCGCTCTCGTCGGCATGCAACGATCCCGTCGGCATGCCGACCACGGCGACGGTAGCCATCGAGGCGGCCCCGACCGATTCTCTCGTGTTCATCGCCTCCTCGGACTTCCAGGTCCAGGACAACGGCACGACCGTCTTCAACCAGGCCGACACGGTCTCGATCACCGGCAACTTCACCCGCGAATTCCCGATGCAGGACCCCGCGCGCTTCACCGCCATCCTCCGGAACGACCTGGAGGACGCTGAAGAGAGCGTTCGCCTCTCGGTCCTCATCGACGGCAGGAGGGAGTACGACGAGATCGCCGTTCTTGGCACGGGCGGCTTCCTCCAGTTCGTCTATCGATTCAATCCGTTCGACACCTGACGCCGACCTTGGTCCGCAAGGCCTCCGGCGTCGCTCTCGGCAAGGCCTCGGTCACTCCCATTCTATCGTACCGGGCGGCTTGGAGGTGAGGTCGAGGGCGACCGCACCCACGCCTTCGAGTGCGAGCAGGCGGCAGGCGACCTCCCCCGCGAGCGCGGCGGGCAGCCTGACGGGACGAGCGGTCATCGCGCGCTCCGAATGCACGGGCCGAATCACCACGGTCTCGCCCGCGCCGACTTCCTGACCCTCGAGGCGAACCGGCAGCAGCACGGTCGGGCACTGCCAGACCTCGTCGTAGACGCCATGAGCCCGAAGAGCGTCCATCACGACTTCATCAGCGGCCCGTAAGGTCGCCAGCCGGCCTGCGGTCACCGTCGCCGCGATCGGTACCGCGCCTTCCGGACGACCCAGCCCCAGATTCAGGACGCAGCGGTTGATCCCCGGTACGCCGGTGGTGATCTCCGAGACTGCGGCGAGCGCGCCCTCCCAGCCCGGGCCGTCGAGCCTCGCGGCCACTCCCTCCTCCCGGACCGAAAGCAGAACCGGGTGTTCGTAGGAACGCTTGTCGGCCTTCACCCCGACCGACCTGACCGGCAAGGCGAGCGCATCGAGTCCATGCCGTCCGGCCACTGCGGCGGCGGCGGCCGTCAGCGACTCCGAGCCGTCCTCGTTCCCGTCGGAGCAGAGCAGGCGAACCCCCAGCCCCGGCCCCGGGAAGGGATGCCGCCCGAGGGCGTCGCCCTGGATCCCCAGCCGCTCCCCGAGCTCCCGCACCTCGACCTTGTAGAGCTCCGCCAGAGGTTCGATGACCTCGCCCCGTTCGATCATCTCGTTGATGACGGGAACGCGGTTGTGGTGGGTCTTGATGGTGTCGGCACGCCTGGTCGCGCCGGTTTCGATGGTGTCCGGGTAGATCGTGCCCTGCGCCAGCAGGAGGTCGTCGAGCCCGAGGCGGGCGGCTTCGCGCTTGGTCACTTCGATGAAGGTGTCACCGATCAGACGCCGCTTTTTCTCAGGCTCGATCGCACCGTCCAGCGCGTTCAGGAAGTCCTCGGTCGCGTCCACGAAGTGCAGCTTGCGCCCCAGCCCCAGCTCGCGGAAGGTTCGGAGAACCGAGCCGCTTTCGCCCGCGCGCATCAGGCCGTTGTCGACGTGGAGAAGGCTCACGCGGTCGCGGCCCAGGGCCCGCCCCAGCAGTACGGCCGCCACGGTCGAGTCGACCCCGCCCGACGCCAGGAGAAAGACCGAGCGGCCGGCCGCCTCCTTCCGCACCCGGTCAAGCGTCTCTTCGAGAATGGCTTCGGAGGACCAGCTAGGCTCGCAGCCGCATATGCGCAGCACGAAGTTGGCGAGCATCGTCGTGCCGCGCCGCGTACCCGCGACCTCGGGGTGGAATTGCAGGCCGTAACGGCCGAGCTTCTCCGAGGCGATCGCCGCGAATCGGTGCCGGTCCTCGCCGCTTCCTCCCGTGGTGTAGCCGGCCTCCGCGAACTCCGGTCCCACGTCCACCACCGAGTCGAAGTGGCTCATCCACACCTCCTCGGTGGGACCCAGACCGTGGAAGAGCGGAGTCTCGCCGGTCAGGTGGAGCGTGGCGCGTCCCCATTCGCGCTTCCCGTGGATGACCCGCCCGCCGTAGTGGCTGGCGATCTCCTGGTGGCCGAAGCAGAGCCCCAGGATCGGGACCGGCAGACCGAAGACGCCCTTGTCGTACCCCGAGTCCTCTCCGAACGAAGAGAGAGCCGGGCTGCCCGAGAGGATGACGCCCCGGTAGCCGGCCAGTGCCTCCGCCCCGTCCTCGGGCTGACGGATCTCCGCCCTGACCCCCAGACGGCGTATGCGCGTGGCAATCAGGTGGGCGTACTGGCCGCCGAAGTCGATGACCGCGATGGTGTCGTGGGTGGGCACGTTGCGCTGTTCGTGGATTGTTCGCGAAGACCGCCGGCGTCCCTCGTGTCCAGCGTTCCGGCGGGGCCTAGCGGATCCCCTCCGGCAGCCGCTTCAACACCATCGTCGGCACGTCGAACTCGCCCAGCTCCCAGTAGGCGACCAGGCCGTCGGGACCGAAGGCCGCTGGCATCTCCGCTCGCTCCCCGTCCAGGGTTCCCGCGTAGGCACGGTCCGGCGTGAACACGTCGATGGGTCCCTCGTCGTCCGACGGTTCCGAGCCCCGGCGACGAACCCAGACCCCACCGTCCCAGGTCGCCTTGAGGCCGCGCACGACCGGGACCTCGTTGTGGAAGCGCATGTCTTCGATTGCCCTGCGCATGGTGGCGTTGATGCCGGAAAACATGCCCCCGCCCATCTCCTCCATCTCGGCGAATAGCGCTTCGTCGTCTTCCCCCTCGAGTCCCGCGAGCCCCTCTTCGATCGTTCGCCGACGGATCGACGCGGTGACGGGCTCCGGCTCGTAGGGTCGCTCCACCACGTCGCCGACCGATCCTCCCGGGCCGGAAAACTTGATGGCGAAGGCGGTCGAGTCCGACCAGACGACGGAGCCGTCGGGGAGCAGGTCCCAGTGGAATCCGGGCTCGAAACCGACCTGCGCGTTCATCATCGATTCCATTATGGACATAGGGTCCTCGATATCGATTTCCCCTTCCTCGACATCGAGCGCCGGTCGCCAGCCCTGAAGAACGGGCGCGGCGGAGACGGTCTCGCCGGCGAGGTCAATTCTCTCCAGCCCGCGATCGTCTACGCGCTCCTCCGAACTGTCACCACCAAGGAGGCCGGCCATCGTCTCGAAAATCATGTGCATCCTCGACGGCATCCCCTGCGCGATCAGCCCGTCGCCCGCAGGTTCGGCGCGAACCGCCACACTCATTCCGCCGACCCCGGCCATCGGGTTCCGGTCGCTTCCCATACTCACGAAGCGCTCGAACTTGCCGTCGGGCGCGAAAACCTGGTAGGCGGCCTGACCCACGTCCATCACCGCAGTGCGGCCGTCGCGCCACACCGCAAGCATGAACGGCATGTTGAGTTCGCCCGGACCCTCGCCTTTTCGACTGACGGTGCGCACGAGATCGCACTGGGAATCCATGACGACGATCTGTCCGGCGTCGGCGTCGAGGATGTGGAGATTGCCTGCGGCGTCGAACCCGACCGACGAGACGTCGAAGAAGGCCCACTCCGGCGCGTCCATCCCTCCAACTCGGCAGACCTCCGCGAATTCGCCGGGAAGCGGCCTGTCCTGGGCGGCGGCTGCGGCGCCGGTCGCTAGAAGGAAGATCGCGAGCGCGGTGAGTCGGACGAGGGCGGAAGCGTTCGGCATGGGCTGGGCGTCTCTCGAGAGGGCGACGTACGTCATTGTGAGAATGTAACCAGGGACGGCCGAGGGTGGGAGGGCTGGGTCGGGGACTCGAAGCCGGTTCAAACCCCATCGCCCTAAGCAAGCGCGTCGTTTCAGTGTGGAGTATTGGTTGATCTTCAAGGCCGACTAGTGCATGCGTCACGTCATTCCGGACTGGCAAAGCCTCTATGAGGATTCCTGCACCCATGACTTCGCCGAGAAGTAAACGGCGAAGTATTCCCAGTGAGGAAAACCGCAGTCCCGATGTTCACGCAGCTGCTTCAACGCGACGGGGTAGCCGTTGGCCGTCCGGGTGGCGCCAACTTTGGGCGTCTGAGTGGCCACCACGATGAGGTGGCGAGCGCGGGGACATCCCGGATCGCAGACCCCTGCCATGCGACGCCCAGGTCGATCCCAGAAAGCACCGGGTGGATGCGAACGGTCGACACGGCCCACCACCGCAGCCGCCACCGCTACGGGCCGAACTCTCGCCCTCGATCTCCGTGCATGGGATGGATCTGGACGATCGCGTTCACGATGTCGCTCAGCGTGCGACTCCGTAGCCCCTTGGCGTGCGCGTCCCTGATGATTGAGCGCAGGATGAACGGGTTCTTCAGCGCCTGTTTTTTCTTCATCCCGAACTCATCCCGTCGGTCACTGAGTAGGTCTTCAAAGACCCTCTCCGATATCTCTCGCTTCAGCACGCGTTCGAGATTTCCGTCCAAGGCGGCGTGCGTGTCCCAGACACCCGCAGGCCAATCCTGCTCCTCGGCTTCGACAAGCCGCAGCAGGTGCCTGTTGTCTCCAGGCCTCGCATCGCGACTACCATTGTCGTTGTCCCAGATCACGTAGGTGGGAATACCCAACTCTCGGAACACGACGGTCGGTCGATCCAGGCTCCGCTTGCCGCCACACGGTACGACGCAGATCCCCATCGATTCCATGTCGTGGCCCTCCAGTTCCCCGACGGCGAGTAGCGCCGAGCGATCGCCTTCTCCTTCTACTAGCACGACAACATCCGCGAAGAACCCTTCGTTCATCCACGGCGTCATAAGGACTTGCATACGGGGCCGGAGCGTCTCGGCCGTGTACTTGACTCCCTTCCGATCCGAAATGCTCCAGAGTTCCTCCGCGACCTGTGTCAGGCTTGTGGCGTGAACCATCGTGATCGGCGGTTGCGTCGGTTGGTGACTCCGCTTTCTGAGGAGCCTTATCTGATCGACCCGGTCGAGCCCTACGAAGAGGGGCGCGTGGGTCGTGTAGAGGACTTGAGTCCGTTTTGCGACGCCTGGGATGGAACCCATGGCCAAATCGTACAACACCGACGCCATGTGGCGCTGACGGCTGGGGTGTTGGTACAGCTCGGGTTCTTCGATGGCGAGGACGAGACTGGGAAGATCGTCGCTGCCTGCATCGGACGTGGCCTCCCCCGATTCTCCACTGGCCTTCTCGCTCGGATCAGCAACTTGCGTTGCCACAAGATGCTGCAGCGCCGTAAGAATGAAGGCTCTTTGAAGGCCATGTCCGGCTCGGCCCACCGCCGACTCATACCCGTCCTCCGACAGCTTCACCTGCGCCTGCGGCATCGGAATCTGCGGTCCATCGAGCTGTGACCAGTCCAGAGTGATCCCCGCGTTGGGGGCATACTGACCCAGCGTCGCAGCCAGCTGCGACTCCAAGCCCTGTAGCTCCTCCAGGTTCGAGGAATCGAATAGCGTTACGTACCGAGCCTTTACCTCTGCTTCGAAGCTCATCACGTCGGCTCGTGACGCGAGGGTTCCGCGCACGACCTTGTCCATGAGCTGTGTCATGGACGAGCCTCGTGCCTCCGTGGCATCGGACAGCGCATCACGGACGGCCGGAATGCGAATGAACGTGGTGTGCTTCCCCAGGTATCCCTTCCCACCACCTTTGAAACCAAAGAACTGACCCTCGTCGAGGGCCGGGCTGCACGCCTGCGGATGCCGATTCTCCCAATCTTCGAGCGCGGCCAGGGCATCGTCTCCCCTCGTGACCGGCGGTAGTGATCCGTATTTCTCGGGCTGATCCGCCTGGAGCTTCCTGTACGCGGTCCTAACCGCTAGCAATCCCCCAGCGTTTCGGACGGGAACAAAATCCTTATTTTTCAGACGGGTACCGTGATACTTCCCGTTGTTCCTCCCCTGCTCGCCGGAGAACACTCCCGTGACGGAGAGCGTACCTTTGTCCACGTACGAAGAGAACAGACGAAGCGCGTCGGGCGTGAGGTCCGAGAACGTTACGGTAATGGAAATGTCCTGATCGATGTCGCCGTTGTAGAAGTCGTCACGAGTCGCCATCGCGGATTGGTCATAGAATAGCTCTAGCGCCCGAAGAAACGACGACTTCCCCGTGCCGTTTCGGCCAACTATCGCCGTGAGGCGGTCGCACGATAGTGTGGCATCGCGCAAGGAACGGAAGTTCTTGACCCGTATTTCCCGGATGTTCATGGCGAGGCCTATCTAAGTCGGCGATACGGGTAGGCAGTCCGGATGTGGGCTTGGAAGTATGAACCCTTCGATGGCGCGTCGAGCAGGCCCCGATAGACCGAAACTGGTACATCAGAGTATTGATAGATGCTCCCACCGTGGAATTTCACCTCCAGCGTCCCATCCGATGCGTCGTATCCGACGGAAGAGATGTTGCTCGAAGTAACGTGTTGTCGTTTCATATGTGTCCTTCCCGATCCGTGTCTTTGTGGGTGCTGGTATTGGTGTCACGGAACCTGCCAACTGGTCACGGAGCATCAACACCGGAGGCGCATTGCTTGGAACCACTAAGAACGCACGCGAGGTCATGGCGCTAACGCGGGACCGCATCCCGCGCCCCAACGGCCATCCGCTCCCCCTCGGGAACGCGCTCAGTCACCAGTGATTCGATGTCGGCGTCGGTGATCTGGTCGATGGGCTTGAATAGTAGGGCGGCCATTTCTCGATCGGTGGATGTCGGTAACGTCCGGCAGAGCTTCGATGCTCGTCTTCAACAATTTATGATGACGGCGCGAGGACTCCAAGGAAGTCGTCGCTGGACCCCTGCGTCTTGCGGATCATCTGCTCAAGATAGCCCCGATCCGCCGCGCCGTGTCCGTGAAGTGCTGCACCTCCTCGGCTCGCAGGCTTCTGCCCAGGACCTTCCGCTCCCGGTACGACAGCCACTTCTTGAGCACCTGGTAGCCGCCCAGACGATAGTCCCAGACCGCTGCAGGGACGTTGCGCCAGAAGGCCTGCCCGTTGAGGTAGGCGTCGACGGTCGTATCGCCGAGTGCGCTCAGGGCGCCGCCCATGGCGGCGGATTCCTCCGGCAGGTAGGAGCGCTCGACGATCCGGCCTCGTCCCGGCATCACGGCGTCGCCGGTTCCGAAGTATCCCCAGTGCGCGGTAACGGCGAAGTCCGCGTCCTGCATTTGGCTCCCGTCGACGGTGCTGGGCACGGCGATCGCAGCGATCTCGGGCCGGAGAGACGGTCGGGTCACGCCGGGCACGGGAGTATCGGAAGCGAGCAGAGCGGCGAGCTCACGCCCGTGCGCGGCCGAACGGGCGAGCGTCCAAGCGGCTCCATCCGTCTTGCCGTCCGGCCAGCCGGGCAGCGGTATGCGCGGCCATTCCATCCGCAACGCCCCGGCGTTGGCTTCCCGGTATGAAGGATCGTGTAGGGTTGCGAGGACATGGTGGAACAGGTCTTCGACGCCGAGTCCGAGGCGGGAGAGATACCGCTGCGCCGATCCCGTGAGATTGGGGCGGCGGTCGATCCCGGCTGCCACGCCCAGGCCTTCCTCGCGTAGCCATGCCGGAAACATCAGCGCCCCGCGCTCGATCAGATGCAGAGACCCCATATCACTCGTACAACAAGTCTGCGGCTCACCGGCTCCCTTCCGCAGATGTTGGGCGGAGGACAGCCACACGTTCCCCTCGAACACGTGGGGCCGGTAATCGGCCCGCTTCTCGTCGAGCAGTTTCGTGTCCTTCTCCCAGTAGAGCCAGCGATCGTCGAACGGCCGGTAGGCGAAGCGGATGAACCCGGATTCGTCCGGCCCGCCGCGCCTCAGAAGCGCATCCCGCGCGGCTCGGGCATCGAACCGCGCCGTGGACTTCATGACCCTTGGATACCGCCGCACGAGGTCCTCATGGCTCAGAGCCGGGTCGAAGTATTCACGAACCCGCGCCCGAAGACGGTCGAGGTCGGTGTCTACCAAGAACCCGTCCCGGCTCGTCTTGACGCCCGGGAACGAGACCGGGAACAGGTCGGGCAACGCAGGCCAGTCGAACCAGTCGGGGCTCACCGCGGCTGGCTTGAAAGGCAAGCCTAGCTGAAGATTCGGCTCAAGTATCGAGTAGACGGGATCGTCGAAGTTCGCCGCGAGGCTGTCCAATAGCGCCTGCTGTCTCTCATCCGCTTTCGCTTGGTGAAAGTCACGGTACCAAACGTGGCCCTGCCCGTCTCTGTGGGTACCGCTTCCAGACTTGTAGGCAAGGGTGATGCTGGTACCGACCTTGATGCCCGGCGACTTCCCTTGGACCGCGAAAACCGTCTCGCTGGTTCTTCCGTCTGGGGCGTATTCCGAAATGATGCGGTCGCCATGTAGGTTGTCGATCCGGATCGCGTCGAACGCTTCCAGATACCGCTCCCGCATCCCTGTGAAGGACAGCCCGTCGAGCCACGAGTAGTTGGAGATGAAGCAGACCACGCCCTGGCCCGTCTTCTCGGCGATGCGCCGCTCCGCCATGCGGAAGAACCTGACGTAGAGATCGTTCAGGCCTTGGCCTTGGGGCCTCCGCACGCGTTCCGTCGTGCGGTAGGCTGTCGAGAGTTCGCGTTCCTCGTCCACCGCCATTCCCGCAAACCCGTTGTAGGGCGGGTTGCCTAGGATCACCAGGATCGGGACGTCCTGTTTCACCGCTTCCGAGAGTTCGCGCTCGTCTTCGAGTTCCGGGAACGGCAACGGCTTGTTCACCTGCGGCTCCCAGCCGGTCAGCGCGTTGGTGAGAAACACCCCGGCCCGCTCCGACCCGTCCTCCGCCAGCGGTGCACCCAGATTCTGCATGGTGAGACCGACTTGCAAAATGCGCGACCACGAATGGTGCGGGCATGATCTCGAACCCGAACACCCGCTCGGTCGCCGCCCTCCTGACCGCCGCGCCCGAGAGCGCCCCGAGACCCTGGTCCCCGAGATTCCGGGAGATTCGGCGGAGCACCTCGGCCAGGTAGGCCCCCGTGCCGCAGCACGGGTCCAGCACATAGACGTGCTCGGCTGCGAGCCCCGCCGGGATCCCGAGATCGTCCTTGAGGGCCCCGTCCACTCGCGCCACCATGTACCGGACCACCTCGGTCGGCGTGTACCACACGCCCAACTGCTTTCGTAGGACAGGGTCGAACGCTTCAAGGAACGGCTCGTAGAAGTAGGGCACCGCCTCGCCCTCGTTGAACCGCGAGAAGAACGCGGTCCGGTCCACGCGATCGAGCGCGGCCGATGTCCAGTCCAATACCTCGACCAGACCGAGCGGCTTCAACCGACCTGGGTCGGCCAGCTGCTGAAACAAGGCCCGAAGCACAGGCGCCCGCAGGTGCCAGACCGCCTCGCGCCACCTGAATCGGGGCGAACCGTTCCGGCCGCCGCGAGCGGACCCGGTCGAATCTCGCAGTGCGTCCGTCATCCCGTCCTGCTCGCACGACCAGAGCACCCACGCCGCGAAGACGCCGTAGAAGAGCGTCTGGACCAGGGTCGAACGGAAGAACCGCTCTCCGCGCTCGTCCTCGAAGCGGATCCCCAGCGCTTCCTCCATCGCAGCCCGGACGGCGACCAGCGAGGGAACGCTCCCCGCCGCCTCGACGCGGGCCAGACCGTCGCGCGCGTAGGAAGCCAGGAGCCACGCCAGATCCTTCGGCTCGGCCAGAGCCGTTCCGTGCGCGAGCGAGCGAGCGAGGTACTCGCCGAGCCCGACTCCCACCTCGCGGGCGAACTTGCGCGGTGTCCCGACCCTGTGCCAGAAGTCGTCGGCGCTCTCGGCCAGCCGGAAGGATTCCAAGCTGGAGGGGCCTCCCTCGTCGTCTGTGCCGAGCAGCGCGAACTCCCGCAAGTTCGTGACCAGCACCTGCCTGTAGCGGCCCCAGTAGCGGTCGACCTGCTCGGACACCCGGGTCGCCTCGGCGCTCTCTTCAACCCCCTTCACTTCGACGACCCCGCGCTCCGGGATCTGCCCCCGCTTCGGCCTGCCCCTCTGCACCTGGCGCGCCGCGTAGAGGGCGAAATCGGGATGACCGGCCCCCTGGTCCGCCAATTCCTGAACGCAGAAGACCTTCGGCTTGAGCGTCGCCCCGACCCCGTTCAGCAGCCCCGCGAGCGCCGGATAATTCGAGCGCTCCCCTGTCGCGCCGCCGGATGCGCGTACGCGGCCGAGTTCGGCGAAGTACGCCTCCGCAGCTGCGATCAGCTTCCTGTCGGTTCCGGCCATTGGTATCCCCGGGGAGGCGCTGGTGTGCGTGGTTCATTGCTGAAGGCGCGCCGGCTTCGGGAAGATACCACGGGACCGGGTCCGGGGAAGAGCCACGTGCGTTCGCGATCTTCTTCGTAGCCCCGTCCCTTGCCAGCCACGGTGACTTCGTAGTATTTTAGGCACACCTAAAACCCTAACGACCTTTCCGTGACCACCGACCCGATCATCGCTCTCTCCGCATTCGCGATCCTCGCTCTGCTGGCGGCAGCGGCTCTCTGGCCCCGACACGGCATCTGGGCCCGTCTGGTGAGCCGTCTCCGCCTCACCGAGAAGGTGTGCACCGAGGACACGCTCAAGCACATCCATTCCTGCAACCGCCGCTGCGTGCCGTGCACCGTGCAGTCGCTTGCGGGGCAGATCGGCGTCTCGACGACTCGGGCCGCCGCGCTCCTCGCCACCGTGATCGAACAGGGGCTCGCGAGGGAAGGCGAGACCGGTCCGACGCTCACGGAATCCGGGGAAGCCTGGGCTCTCAGGCTCGTGCGCACCCACCGGCTCTGGGAGAGCTATCTGGCGGAGCGGACGGGAGTCGCGCCCACCGAATGGCACGAGGAAGCCGAGCGGGTGGAACACCGGCTCAGCGGAAGGGACACGGAAACTCTGGCGGCCAGTCTCGGGCATCCGCGCTGGGATCCGCACGGCGACCCGATACCCACCTCCGACGGCGAACTTCCGAGAGCTGAAAACCTCACGCTCCTGAACGCGCCGCTCGCCACTCGGCTGAGCGTGGTCCACTTGGAGGACGAACCCGCCGCCACCTATGCGGAGCTCCTCCGCCTCGGGTTGTTCCTGGGGCAGGAGCTCACCATTCTGTCGAGGGACGGGTCTTCCCTGCGGATCGATGCTGGCTTCGCCGAGCTCCATTTGGCGGCCACCCACGCTCGCAACGTCGGCGTCCGCCGCGTGTCGGCCGAGACGTCGATCCAAGGCGTGCCCGACGAGGCCTCCGGATGGACCACGCTCGCGGCTATGGCGCCGGGTGAGTCTGGAAGGGTGGTCGCCATCTCTCCTGCCTGCGGTGGACCGCAGCGGAGACGGCTGCTCGACCTGGGAGTGGTCGCCGGCACCGAGATCCAGGTCGAACTGCAGGCGAGCGGCGGCGGACCTGTGGCCTATCGGATCTGCGACGCCCTCATCGCCCTCAGGCGGGAGCAGGCGGCGTTCATCGCCGTGGTTCCCCAACAGGCGCGGGCCGGCAAGCGCGTGCGCGCCGCCGATCGGCCGCGCCGCGATGGACGGGAGGCCGTCTGATGGCTCTACCCGTCAGCTCGTGCTCGGCTTGCGTGGAGAAACGCGGAGCCGAACTCGTCCAGCTCGGCATCAGGCCGGACCGCTGGGACCGTCTCGTCGGACTGGCCGGCAACCCGAACGTGGGCAAGTCCACCCTCTTCAACCGCCTTACCGGGCTGCGCCAGCACACCGGCAATTGGCCGGGGAAGACAGTGACCCGCGCCGAAGGCGTCTTCGCGCACGAAGGGCAGCGCTGGAAGGTGGTTGATCTTCCGGGCGCCTACTCCCTCCGTGCCGGCAGCGCCGACGAGGAGGTGGCGCGCGACTTCGTGGTGTCCGGAGTCGCCGACCTGACCGTGGTGGTCGTCGACGCGGCGAGACTCGAACGCAACCTGAACCTCGTCCTCCAGATCCTGGAGGTCACGGACCACGTCGTGGTCTTCGTGAACCTCGTCGACGAGGCGCGGCGAAACGGGATCGCGATCGACTCTCGCAAGCTGAGCGCCGAACTGGGCGTGCCGGGCGTGGCGGGCGTGGCCCGCGACGGCGTGGGGATCGACGAGCTCCTCGGCGTCATGCGCGAGTCCGCGGCAGCGCGCGACACCCTCGCTCGGGGGATTGCGACTCCGACTGAAGCGACGGCGGACGGTGGGGCCGAAGCGGAGTCCAGGGCCGGAGACGCGAACCGCGATCACGGCCGGGCCTCGCTCCACCTCTGCGCGGTCGAACCGGAGCGTCCGGGCTGGGATACCCCTCTCGAGAGCTACGACTCGCTGGCGGGCCAGACCTTCGGCCGAGCACGCGCCATCGCCGCCAAAGCTCAGGTCTCGGGCCTCAAGAAGGCGGCGTTCGCCTTCGACCGCAGGCTGGACCGGGTGCTCACTTCGCGCATCTTCGGCTTCCCGGTCATGATCGCACTGTTGGCGGCGGTCTTCTGGCTCACCATAGCCGGAGCGAACGTTCCGTCGTCCTTGCTCGCTTCCTTGCTGATCGACTCCGGCCACGGCTGGCTCAAGGGCCTGGCCGCAGCCGTGGGGACGCCCTGGTGGCTGGACGGATTTCTCCTCGACGGAGTCTACCTGGCCACCGCCTGGGTGGTGAGCGTCATGCTCCCGCCCATGGCGATCTTCTTCCCGCTCTTCACGCTGCTCGAAGACTTCGGGTACCTGCCCCGCGTCGCCTTCAACCTCGATTCCGTCTTCAGACGCGCCGGAGCGCATGGAAAACAAGCCCTCACCATGTGCATGGGCTTCGGCTGCAACGCCGCCGGGGTGGTGGCCACCCGGATAATCGACTCTCCGCGCGAGCGGCTCATCGCCATTATCACCAACAACTTCTCGCTCTGCAACGGGCGCTGGCCGACCCAGATCCTTATCGCCACGATCTTCGTCGGAGCTCTGGCTCCCCGGGCCCTGGGAGGGGCGGTGAGCGCGATCGCCGTGGTAGGGGTCGCCCTGCTGGGCATCGTGCTGATGCTCTTTACCTCGTGGCTGCTGTCGCGCACGCTGCTCAGGGGCGAAGCGAGCAGCTTCTCGCTCGAACTTCCGCCCTACCGTCCACCCCGGATCCTGCAGACGCTCTACACTTCGGTGATCGACCGCACGCTCATCGTTCTTTGGCGGGCGGTGATATTCGCGGTTCCCGCAGGGGCGGTCATCTGGCTGATCTCCAACCTGACCGCGGGCGACCTCACCCTGGCCCAGTGGTCGGTGGGTCGGCTCGATCCGGTCGGGGCGCTCATCGGACTCAACGGCGTCATCCTCCTCGCCTACGTCGTCGCGATCCCCGCCAACGAGATCGTAATTCCGACCGTGCTCATGCTGACCGTGGCGGTCACGCCGGAGCTGGCGGGGGAAGGCGCGGGCGCGGGGGTGATGTTCGAGGCCGACGGGGCGAACGCGACGGCGCGAATTCTGGATGCGGGCGGTTGGAGCATGCTAACCGGCGTCAACCTCATGCTCTTCTCGCTGCTGCACAATCCCTGCTCGACCACCATATTCACGATCTACCGCGAAACCCGGAGCGTTCGCTGGACCTCGGTGGCGACCCTGCTGCCGGTGGCCATGGGCTTGCTCGCGTGCTTCCTCGTGGCGCAGTTCTGGCGGCTCGCATAGGAAACATTGGGCCGCCGCGTTTCGTACCTGCCCGTTCATGTTCCCCGGACGACCTCGGCCAATGGCACCCGGCACCGCGACGGCCGGCCATATTCTCAGAATCTACGCCGGAATACTCTGCTCCGGGCTGACGGGACTGGTGGGATCGAGATGAGCTCCGTGCGGATCGACGTGTCCGATTTGTCCGACGCTTCCGGCGACGGGTCGGGGGCGCCGAAGACACGGCGCGTGGTGCGGCCGAACGGAGAGGCGCAGGGCTCCACCCGTGGGAGGCCCGTCCTCCTGCGTCTCCTTCGGATGGCCGTTTTCGCGGCGCTGCTCGCGGTCGCTCCCTTCCTGGTGCTCGTGCGCGGGGGCGTGTTCGCCTACCAGCGCTGGGATCTGGGAGCCTGGCCTTCACTCGGGCTCGCGGCTCTGGCCACCGTTCTTCTCGTCTCGCTCTACGGCCTGGTCGCGGGTGCGCGCTTGGGCGCGGGACGGAAGTCGCGCAAGATGATCCTGCGAGGGGTCGTGCTGCTGGTGGCCGCGTACGTCGTCCACTCGCTCGTGCTGGTCGCCGGAGCGAACTTCAAGACACCCGAAGTTCGAGCCGAGTACGTCAGGTTGCATCCGCTCCTGCGCGTGGCTGCGAGCACCGTGATGCTCTTCGATTCCGACGCCGTTGTCACCGACGCCTCACGGACTCCGGAGTTCTACGCCCGGCTGGGATTGCCGCCGAACGAGTCGTCGCTCCACTTCGTCCAGGCGACCGGCTTCGTTCACGCCCTCGATCTGCGTACCCTGGGGCGACCCGAGTGGCGGAACACTCTTTCCGAGCTCGTCTTCAAGGCGATGGGCTTCCGTACTCTGCGTCACGCGGGTACCGCCGATCATCTGCACGTGTCGCTGCCGGACCGCTGACCACCTACATCACGATCCTCATTTTCTGTAGCAGCTTGGTCATGTACTTCTCGAAGAAGTGCTTCTGGATGTCGTTCATGTCGAGCTCGCGCCCCTGAATGTAGGCTTGCTCGATGTCGCTGGTCATGTCCAGAGGCGTTCCGGTGGTGACGAGCAGAGTAGCCTGCTTGCCGGGCTCGAGCGAGCCGATCCGGTCGTCGAGACCCATGAATTCGGCGGCGTTGATGGTCACCGCCCTCAGCGCCTCCTCCTCGGGCAGCCCGAAGGCGACGGCTACGCCGGCCTCCCACGGCAGGCGGTTCGAGTAGAGAGCGCCCGAGCCTCCCGAGATGGCGAAACGGACCCCGGCCTCGTGGAGCCGCGCGGCCATCGAGTAGCCCTCGTCGTAGCCGCCGTGAGCCCTGGCCGGTGCGGACATGGTGGAGGTGAGGACGACGGGGATGTCGGCGCTCACGAGACGACCCGCGACATGGACGGCCTCGCGCCCGCCCCGGATCACGATCCGCAGTCCCTCTTCCTGCGCCCACGTGACGGCGTCGTTTATCTGCGAGGCGGACTCGGCGGCGACCACCACGGGGATCTCCGCGTTCAAAGCCGGGATCATCGCGGCGTAACGGGAGTCGCTGCGGACCTCCTCGCCCGCCGCCAGAGCGTCGCGGTAAGCCCGCGCCTCGGCGAAGAAGTCCTTGATCTCCTGAACCTGGGCGGCGTAGGTGGGCCGCTCCGGCATCTGACCGCCGGGGAAGTTGAATCCCCCGCGTCCGCGGAACCTGCCGCCGCGCGGATTGGGCCAGTTGACGTTGAGCGCCGCCGCCGACTCCATCGACATCTCTTCCCAGCTCCAGCCCTCCAGGCTCATCGCCGAAGACATTCCGGAGACGAGCCCGCCTCCCGGCGTGGTGAGTGCGGTGAGCACGCCGGCCGACCTGGTGGTGCCTATGTGGCGGCTCTCGGCGTTCACCGCCACGTCCGCCCGGACGTTGGGGTTGAAGTCGCCCAGCTCGTTAGTGTCGTTGGAGACGTCGACGGCGCCTATCTCGGAGATCCCGACCGTGCTGTACGCGTCGACCAGGCCGGGGTAGATGTGCTTGCCCGAGACGTCCACGACACGGGCGCCGGCGGGTACGGTCACGTCCGCGCCGATGGCGATGATCACCCCGTTCTCGAAGACGATGGTGCCGTTCTCGATCACTCCCTGGGTCACCGTGTGAATGGTGGCGCCTTGGAGCGCGACCGGCTCGGACTGGGGCGGCACCGTCATGCGCACCTGCGCCTCGGCCGCCTGGAAGGTCAGCGCGGCGACCGCGAACGCCGCCGGAAAAAGCGCCGCCGAGCGCACCCGGTTCAACGTGGTTGATTCGATGGTGATGGTCGTCATGTCAGTTGTTCTCCCCGGTGGTCTCTCTGTCTCTGCCCGTTCCGCCGCCTGCCGTGAGGACGGCCTGGATCAGTTGCGAGCGCTCGTTTTCGATTTGTTGGCGCATGGCGGCGTCCTCCCCGAGCGAGAAGTAGCGGCGTCCGTCGACCCACGTCTGTTCCGCGCGGGTGAACTGCGAGAGCGGATTGCCGCTCCAGATCACGAAGTCGCCGTCCTTGCCGGGTTCGAGAGATCCGACGCGGTCGTCGATGGCGATGGCTTTCGCCGCTCCGTTGGTCACCGTGGACAGCGCCTGTTCCTCCGAGAGTCCGGTGCGCAGCAGCTTGCCCGCCTCCCAGTTCATCCGGCTCGCGATCTCGCTGTTGTCGGAGTGCAGCGAGGTGGTGACCCCGGCCTCGATCAGGATGCGGGCGTTGTAGTTGGTGTTGTCGTAGGCCTCGAGCTTGAACGAGCCCCAGTCGCTCCACACCACGGCGGCCACGCCCGATTCGGCAAGCTCCGAAGCGATCTTGTAGGCCTCCACCCCGTGCTGGAGCGTCTGAACCCTGAATCCGAACTCCTCGGCGAGTCTTACCAGCGCCAGGAACTCGTCGGCGCGGTACCCGTGCGACGAGATGAGGAGCTCCTGGTCGAGTATGTCGAGAATCGCCTCCATGCGCAGGTCGCGCCGCGGCGGGATTCCCTCGCCCGACTCCTCCCAGCGCCGCCACTCGCGCTCGTAGTCGCGCGCGGCCAGGAAGTGGTCGCGGATGATCTCCTGCGTCCCCATGCGGGTGTCGGGATAGCGGTCCTGGCGGCGCTTGGGGTTTTCCCCGAGTGCGAACTTCACCGTGCGCACGTCGGTCTCGAGCATCAGGTCCTCGGGTAGCGCGCCCCAGCGCAGCTTGACGATCACGTTCTCGCCGCCTATCGGGTTGGCCGAACCGTGCTTGATGTGGGCGGTCGTGAGGCCGCCGGCGAGCTGCCGGTACATGGAGATGTTGTTGTGGGTCACGACGTCGCCCATGCGCACCTCGGGAACGATGGCGAATCCGCTCTCGTTCACGGAACTCACGCCCGAGTGGATGTGCGGATCGATCAGCCCCGGGGTCACGTGCTTGCCGGAGCCGTCGATCTCCATGGCGCCGGAAGGCGCGTCCAGGTCGACGCCCACCTGCGAGACCCTGCCCGCCTCGACGAGGAGGTCGGCGTTCTCCATCATGCCGTCGGGTCCCTGCGTCCAGACGGTGGCGTCGCGTACGACCACGGCCGCGGGCTGCTCGGGAAGACCGGTCCGTCCGTAGTCCATCATGGGTCGGATGAACGGGAGGTCGATCTCCGGAACGTCCATCGCCACCGTGCCCCGGGCCGCGTCCTCGACCCCCTCCGACCGGGTGCCGGTGAAGAACGGATCCGCGCCGTTAGGGAGCGAAGCCCAGCCGAAGAACTCGTCGCCGCGGACCGAACCCGAGAGCAGCACCATACCCTGGAAGCCCATCTCCTCGCCGTCGAAGCGGGCCTCGACCCGACCCGTTTCCGCCACCGCGCTAGCCGAAGCGAGGCTCACCTCGAGTCCGTCGGGCATGTCGAAGCGGACGTCGGCGATCAGGACGTTGCCGCGCAGCCGATTGAGCGGCCCCTCCAGACGGAGCTCGGCGCTGAACCCGAACTCGTCGTCGGAGGTGATCAGCCAGGTGCCGCGCGGATCGATCTGGGCCGGGCGGGTGACGCCGTAGACCTTGCCCTCCACCCAGACGTCGCGCACTTCCGCCTCCTCCGTGAAGAGGTCGCCTTCGCTCACGACCAGATTGGCCACCTTGCCCTCGGCGATGGTGCCGTGGGTCCGGTCGATGCCGAGCCACGATGCGGGCGTGGTGGTCAGGGCCGCGAGGGCGTCGTCCGCGGAGAGCCCCCGAGCCACCGCGATGCGCAGGTTGGGAAGAAACTCGTTGAGCGACGACAGGCCGTCCGACGTGATCGCGAAAGGCACGTCCGCTTCGGCGAGCTGAGCCGGATTCGTGGGGGCGAGGTACCAGTGGCGAAGCTGTCCCAGCGAGGTGCCGCGAGCGGCCTCCGGCGTGTTGACGTCGGGCGCGTCCGGGAAGTCGAGCGGAACGATTAGCGGATCCTCGCGCCCTTCCAGCACATCGATTAGACGGTACTCCATGCCCGAGCCGCGGAACCAGGGAACGAGCCCGAACTCCTCGGCGATCGAGTGCGCCCGCAGGTAGTCCTCCTCGCTGTTGGTCTCGAAGACGACCGGCTGCTCGCCCCGCCCCGCAGCCTGCAGCGCGGCCAGAGCCTCGCTCGTTTCGGGGGGAAGGAAGGCACGCCCGCTGTTCTCGTACGCCGCCCAGGCCCGCGAGTACCAATCGGTGTCCATCAAGGTCTGCTTCATGAGCGCGATCACGCCCATGGAGGAGTTAGGATAGGACCCTCCCAACTGGAAGGAGCGCTGGAAGCCGACCGCCTGCGCCAGATCCGGCCTCATCACCCGATCCCTCACGCCCGCCTCGCCCAGGTTCACCACCGAGGCCGTGCCGCGGAAGATCCCCTGCTTGGGCACCGCGAGCGCCGCTCCGAATCCCTGCGAGCGCAGAGCCGCCCGCCGGTCGTCGTCGTCCTGGAGGTTGGAGGTGGTGGAGAACCAGGCCCGTACCTGGGGATTCCAATGAGTGGGCCCCACGTCGCCCCCCTCCGGAACCGCGTCCATGCCGAGGTCGGCGTGCGCGTCCACGAAGCCGGGGTACACGGTGAGTCCGGTCAGGTCCCAGACCCGGGCCCCCGCAGGCGCGTCGCCCCCCCTGCCGACCTCCTGGACAATCCCGTCGCGGATGACGATGGTGGCGTCGTCGATGACCTGACCCGGCCCGGTCACAACTCTCGCGCCGACGAGGGCGTGGTAACCCGTGCCGTTGTCGCGGATGCCGGTGACAGGTTCGGTTCGGGACGCCTGCTGGGCCTGCGCTGTCGAGCCGAGCGCCAGGGCCAGGCAGAATGCGGTTAGAAGCGGTCGCATAGGTGTCTCTCAGTTGGAAAGGTTCGATGCCCTCGTAGGGTCGCGCCAGGGGCGCGGTCGGTTGGGGGGCCGCTAAGTAATGACAATCGAAGGCGAAAGCCTGTTGAACGCAACTGGGGCCGAGCGCGGCATGGGGGCGGGCGCACCGGGATCACCTGGCGCCGGATCGTGCCACCTCGGCCTCGGCGGCGATGTAGCCGAAGCCCGCCCAGCCCGTACCCTCCAGAATCCGCCGGTACATCTCGAGCGCCTGCCCCTCGCGGCCGTCGTAGAGGTGCCAGGTGGCCACACCGTAGGCCGTCGCCACTCCGGACGGGTCCTCGCTTGCGGGATCCCAGAGCTCGTCCGCCGTCAGCTCGCCCTTGTACATGAGCAGGAGTTCGTGGTAGCTGGCGTTCTCGATCACGTCGAGATCCGCGGCGATCGGGGCAAGCAGCTCCGCCGCCGCCTCCTCGCGCCCCAGCCGCCGGAGCGCCATGTACCACCAGTGCGAGATGGCGACGAGCTGGTCCGGGTTGGTCGTGACGGCTCGGTACGCCTCGTATGAAGGAAGGGCCGCATCGAAATCCCCCTTCAGATAGTGCGCCAGGGCCAGGTGGTAGTGGATATTCGACTGAAGAGTGCTGGTCGGGATGCCCCGTTCGTTCGGCTGGCCGTCTGGTTCGACCTCGTCCGGTTCGCCGCTCACGAGCTCGGCGGCGCGGGAGAGATCGGCGATGGCGCGATCGAACTCCCGAACGCTGATCCGGCGATGCCCCCGGTGGCGGTACATGCGGGCGTCCTCCGGGTGCTTGGCGATGCCCTCCGTGAAGACGTCGATGGCCTCGCGGTAGGCTCCCGTGTAGGCTATCCGCCGACCCAGCCAGATGATCGCGTCCGCGTCGTCCGGGTTCGCTTCGTAGTCGGCGCGGGCGGCCTCGATGTCAGCCGCCTGGCGCTCGGCCACCTCGGCTGATGCCGGGTTCGGGTAGAGCGGCTCGCCGAGAAGGGAGAGCGCCTCCGCGCCTTCCGGAAGAGAAACGGGCGGGGTGGGGGCGTCGGTGTCCGCTCCCGAATCCTCAGCTGGTGCGTCGCAGGCGGTGAGGAAGAGGAGAAGAGCGAAGCCTGAGACGGTTCGAGGATCGCGCATGCGGCCTTCCGATGGATGGTAAGCTCACGCCGGTGGGAGCGAGCTTCCGGCGATGTTCGGAAGATAGGGCGGTGAGGCGCATAGCGCACGGACTCGAATAGCTCGTGAGAAGTTGGAGAACCCAGCCGAGTCCGTATCCGGCCGGGTCGGCCTACTCGCGACCCGCACCTTGTCGCTTAAACGTGAACGTACCGATCGGAGCGTCCGAAAACGGAGCCGTGCCGCGCAGGTTGCGGATGGGCGCCCGCGGCGAGGTGTTGGCGTTCGCGGAGGTGTAGACGGTTCCGTCGTCGGTACCGGCGTCGTACGGATAGAGGATCACTTCGAGCTCTTCCCGCCACTGGGCGAACTCGTCGCGGAGCGAGAGACCGGACACCCCGACGAACCAATCCGGGCTGGGCGCGATCATGGTCACCAGGGTCACCAGCGGATGGTCCTTCGTGACGACGAGGTTGGAGATGGTCCCGGTTCCGGGGCTGCCGATTCCCGGACCGGTGACGACGGCGAGCGCGTCGCCGGGGATTCGGGCGCGGATCTCCGAGGCGAGCTGCCCGGTCGCGCCCGTCTCCGCCATGTCTTCGATTCCGTCCGTCGCGGTGTCGCCGTTCGCCCAGAAGCGGACCCCGCCGTTGTGCGTCGCACCGATCAGAGGCGAGAAATGAGCGCCGCTCGGGAAGCCGTTCGGGTGGGTCCTCGAACTCCAGGTGGCGACGAACGAGACGCCGTAGATCGCCGAGTCGGCGGGCGGCGGAACCTCGCCCACCGCGGCTCGAACGTCGATGGACGCCACGCCGGCCTGGGCGGTCAGGGTCTGGATTCCTACAACCTCCCCCAAGGTCCACGTCGTGGCGACCAGACCGTCGCCTCCGGTGATCACCGTGGACGGTTCGGCGGTTCCATGTCCCGAAACGGCGGTGAAGTCGACCACCACGTCGGCCGCTGGAGAACCGCCCGGATCGTCCACGCGGACCTGCACGATCTCGGGGAGGGGGTTCCCCGCCACTCCCTCCTGGCCTCCTCCGGACACGACGACCAAGGCCGCCGCCGCCTGCGCGACCTCCACCGGAACCGTCGCGCTCACCGCCCCGATCGAAGCGGTCAGCGTGGCCGCACCGTTGGCGACCGCGCTCGCGACGCCGCCTGCGCTCACCGTGATTACGGCCGCGTCGCTGCTCGTCCACCCCACCGTTCCGACGAATGCCTCGCCGTACTGGTCGTCGACTCTGGCGGTGAACTCGACCGTCTCGCCGAGCGCGGTCAGAATCGACGAAGAGGGTGAGATGGAGATGGCCGCCGGGCGCGGCGCCTCCTCCGGGGCGGTCTCGCCGCACCCGGCCGTTGCGGCGAGGGACAGGAAGAGAAACAGACCAAGTCTGATCCGGCAGGTCATTCTTGCGTCTCCTTGAGGGTACGAGCGGTTCACCCGTAATCCCTACTACACCTGGGGACGCCGCGCGTCACCGATGGCGTGCGCCACGCTCTTGTTTCGCCGCACCTCCAATCCCGCACGCCACGATTCGCAACACGCCGGTCTTCCCATAAATTCGTCAGGCTCGAGAACCGGACCTCTCGCTCCCGCCCGAAGCTCGAGGCTGGGCTCGCGTCCCGTCCACCGGCTCCACCTTCGGAACCCGCCCTCGTCCGCCTGCGCGCCCATCCTCCACATACCGACACCTCGCCATGACCGTCAGAAACAGGAACTGGTGGCCCGACCAGCTCGACCTCAAGCCTCTCGCTCGTCCTTCCCGCTCCGCCGGTCCGATGGCCGAGGACTTCGACTACGGCGCAGCCTTCGAGTCGATCGATCTGGACGAGCTGAAGGCGGAGCTCGAGGAGCTCATGACCACCTCCCAGGACTGGTGGCCTGCCGACTACGGCCATTACGGCCCGCTCTTCATCCGCATGGCCTGGCACAGCGCGGGCACCTACCGCATCAGCGACGGGCGCGGCGGGGGCGGCTCCGGCACTCAACGCTTCGCACCACTCAACAGTTGGCCCGACAACGCGAATCTGGACAAGGCGCGCCGGCTGCTCTGGCCGATCAAGCGCAAGTACGGTCGCCGGCTCTCGTGGGCCGATCTCATGATCCTTGCCGGTAACGTCGCGCTGGAGTCCATGGGTTTCAAGACGATGGGCTTCGGTGGAGGCCGTGAGGACATCTGGGAGCCCGAAGACATCGACTGGGGCCCCGAGGGCGACTGGCTCGGCGATGAACGCTACAGCGGCGAGCGCGACCTGCACGAGCCCTACGGCGCGGTCCAGATGGGGCTCATCTACGTCAATCCGGAAGGACCCAACGGCAAGCCCGATCCGCTCGCGGCCGCCCGAGACATCCGCGAGACCTTCCGGCGCATGGCGATGAACGACGAGGAGACCGTCGCGCTCATCGTCGGCGGACACACCTTCGGCAAGGCGCACGGCGCGGCCCCGGTCCCGGAGCACGTCGGTCCCGAACCCGAGGCCGCCGATCTCGAGGAGCAGGGTCTCGGCTGGGCCAACAGTTTCGGTTCCGGCACGGGCGGCGACTCGATCACCAGCGGGTTGGAGGGCGCGTGGACCACGAACCCGACCAGGTGGGACAACGATTTCCTCGAGAACCTGCACAACTACGAATGGAAGCAGGTGGAAAGCCCCGCAGGCGGGGCGCAGTGGACCCCGACCGATCCCGCCGCGGTGGGCACGGTCCCCGACGCGCACGATCCGGGCAAGAAGCATTCTCCCATGATGCTGACCACGGATCTCTCGCTCATCATGGACCCGGACTACGCTCCCATCGCGAGGCGCTTCCTCGAGAACCCCGACGAGCTGACCGACGCCTTCGCGCGGGCCTGGTTCAAGCTCACCCATCGCGACATGGGACCTCGTTCGCGCTATCGCGGCTCGTTGACGCCTTCCGAGGCGATGATCTGGCAGGACCCGGTGCCCGAGGTCGACCACGAATTCGTCGGCGAGACCGAGATCGCCGAACTCAAGTCGAAGTTGCTCGCCTCGGGACTGTCGGTATCGCGTCTCGTGCTGACCGCCTGGGCGTCCGCTTCAACCTTCCGCAGTACCGACAGGCGGGGAGGCGCGAACGGCGCCCGCATTCGTCTGGCGCCGCAGAACCGCTGGGAAGTCAACGAACCCGAGGCGCTGCGCGAGGCCCTGACCGTTCTTGAGAGCGTCCGCTCGGACTTCAACAGCGCTCGCTCCGACGGCAAGCGGATCTCGCTCGCCGACCTGATCGTTCTGGGCGGCTGCGCCGCGGTCGAGGAGGCCGCGAGAGCCGCAGGCCGCGAGGTCGCGGTTCCGTTCACACCCGGGCGTACCGACGCTTCGGAGGAGCACACCGACGAGGAGTCGTTCGCGGTACTCGAGCCGAGGGCGGACGGATTCCGCAACTTCGGCGGCAGCGGCCATGCGCGCGCCGCACCGGAACTGCTGGTGGAACGGGCGCGGCTTCTCACGCTGTCGGCCCCCGAGACCGCCGCGCTCGTGGGCGGCATGCGCGTGCTCGGAGCCAACGCGGGAGGCTCGTCGCTCGGCGTCTTCACCGACCGCGTCGGAGCTCTCGGCAACGATTTCTTCGTGAACCTGCTCGACATGGACGTCGAGTGGCGTCCCGCCGAGGACGGCGAGGACCGTTTCGAGGGCCGCGACCGGGCAACGAGGGAGTTGAGGTGGACGGGTACGAGCGTCGATCTCGTCTTCGGCTCGAACTCGGAGCTGCGTGCGCTCGCCGAGGTCTACGCCTGCGACGACGGCGAGGACGCCTTCCTGGACGCTTTCGTGGCCGCCTGGAGCAAGGTCATGGAGCTGGACCGGTTCGATCTGAGGTAGGCCGCCCGAGCAGCCCGGGCACGAGACCGCTCCCGGCCGCTACGCCGCTCTCGGCGCTCGTGCGATTTTCGCCGCGAGCTGTTAGGCCGGCGGTCCGCCGTTCCGCATGAAAGCCGCGAACCCGTCGGCGTCCGCAGCCGCTTTCGCGATCCGCTCCACCCCTATCCTGATGTCGTCCATGGAGTTGGCGATGGATAGGCGCAGGAAGTCCTGGCCCTCCGCACCGATCTCGCCGAACGAGGCGCGGTCCATGGTCGCCACCCCGTAGCGGTAGAGCAGGAACATCTGGAGCATTCCGGCCGGAGTGGTCCGGTCGCGGGCGTCGGAGGGGAGCTCCACATGCGCCCGATGGACACCCAGGGCTTCGCACATCCCCGACACTTCCGGGAAGACGTAGAAGGCGCCCTTCGGCATCCCGCAGCTAACGCCGGGCAGCTCGTTGAGCGCCGGTACGATCCAGTCGCGCCTCCGTTCGAAGGCCTCCACCATCCGACGCGATTCGGCGGCCGACCTCGGATCCTCGTAAGCCGCCGCGCCGGCTTCCTGGAGGAAGGGTGGCACGCACGACATGATGTTGATGTTGAGCTGCGTGAAGATTTCGGCCTCTTCCCTCGTGGGCAGGACCGCCCATCCCAGCCTCCACCCCGTCATCGCAAAGCCTTTCGAGTGACCGCTCGCCAGCACCGTGCGCTCCGGCATGCCGGGGTGCGAGACGATGCTCTCGTGGCCTAGTCCGTCGAAGAGGATCTGCTCGTAGATCTCGTCGGAATAGATGCGCACGTCGGGACGGCAGCGTTCCCGCACGACCTCCGCGATCCCGGCCAGTTCGTCGCGAGAGAGGACGCCGCCGGTGGGGTTCGAGGGCGAGCACAGGATGATGAGCTTGGTCCTTTCGGTCACCAGCTCCGCCAGGTCGTCGGCTGTGAACGCGAAGCCCCGATCCGCGCTGAGGGGGAGCGGCACCGGGCGTGCGCGGACGAACCTCACCCACGACTCGTAAATGGGGAAGCCCGGGGAGGGGTAGACGACCTCGTCGCCCGCGTTCACGTGGGTCGTCACGGTGTAGCCGATAGGCGGCTTCGCCCCGGGGGTCACCACGACGCGGTCGGGATCGACTTCCACGTTGCGGGTGCTCGCCACGTGGTCGGCGATGGCCTTGCGAAAGCGCGGAATGCCGGAAGGATCGCAGTACCCCGAACGTCCGGCCGCCAGCGCCTCCGCCGCGATCCGGTTGAGATGATCCGCGCTGCGAAAATCGGGGGCGCCGAGATTGAAGCGGATTACCTCCATGCCCATCTCCTCGCAACGCCGGATGTCGTCACCGACTCGGAAGGCGTTTTCCGTTCCCATGCGAGTCATGCGGTCGGCGATCAGGCCCATGCGAGGATCTCCACTCAGGTCGTGGTGGGTCGGTGGGGGGCGGACTCGGTGAGTCGTTCTAGGGTCGTAAACTTAATTGTTCTGGCAGTCCGCAGCGAAACTCGCACGAGCGCCGAAGCCTGGAACTGCCTGGCGCGGTACTGCGAGCCCCAGTCGTGCCGCAGACCGATGCCCAGGACGATCGCACGTCAGTGGCCCGCCCTGTTCTTGCAGCGCATACACGCTCGAACGCACGGGCTCCGGACGGGTCAGGGCTCACGCGGCGGGATTCGGGCGGGTGGCAAGATAGGCTCGGGAGGGCGCGGGCCTCTACGGGCCTCCTACGGCTTCGGGGCGGGGGCCTCCCTCATTCGGGGCCTAAATCAAAGCACGAGATATAAGGAAAATTCGTTGATGTCGGGATACATAGCCAGCCGGTACAGGTGTACACGGCGGCGATGACAGCCAAAGCAGCAGCACCACTATCGACACGTCCGCCGCGATGCAAGCAGAAGCAGGGACCGAAACGAAAGGCGCGGGGATCGAGGCAAAAGGCGCGGGGATCGAAGATGCATTCTCCTTGACCTCAGCGGCGTTTAGTCCTGCGGGGCCAAGTAGAAACGCAGCCGCTACCGCCGTGATGATCGTTTTCGCTTTCCGCTGCCTGATCTGCCGCCAAGAGAGAAAACCCATTCCCCCTCCCGCGACGGTCGAAAGAAGAGCAAGAAAGCCCGCCGCATAGACCAACGGCCGCACCCCCATCAGGTGCCACTGCCCTGCGAGTAGGACGCAAAACCCCGCCGAGGAAAAGGAGGAGGCAACAAGAACAAGCTTCCCCGCCAGCTTGTTCACCTCAATCGTTTCCGTCCCGGTCTTGTCGGTTGGATTCTTCATGGGTGCCGCCTCCTCGATTCCTGTGCGAGTTCTTCGCGATCCTTGGCAAGTTTTTCTTGAAGCTTGACGGCGTTTTCGCGCAATAAGGAGAACTGATCGCCTTGTGCTCTTGCTGCAAGAGCCCCCATCATGTCTTCCAACTCGGCCCGTTGGTCAGCGGTCAGCGGGCGTAGTATGTCTTCGACGGTCGGCGACCCGTGTATCAGGGAATCCAAGACTACACCCCCTTCCGCATCGACTCGCACAAACCGGACAGGGTAGGTCTTCCCTGACCACGAGCCATCCGACATGGTGAAACTC
>JAGWBQ010000023.1 GCA_021295815.1 Gemmatimonadota bacterium
TGGACCCAGTTGGAGATCCAGCTGGAAGACTTCCCGACGGCCACACCGGAGATCATCGCGGGGCTGGCGTTTGTGGCGGAGGGGCCGGTGGGGGCCTACGCGTTCGAGGTGGATGAGGTGGAGGTGAGGTGAGGCAGCGCGGTGGATGGGTCTGACGGACAAGTTCCAGACCGGCTAGGACGAGTGGAGATTTCCGATGACCGCCGGGTAATGGACATCGGGGTGGACGAAATCCTCGGGGTGTGGACGGAAGGAATGGATGTGCAGCATCCGCAGGTGCGGCGGTTGAGTCGCGACGGGGCGTAGCAGTCCTGCTGCCTTCCGAATGGCGGCAATCCATCCTTCGAGTGTCACACTGAAGAGCGGAGTCCGGACTCAACGCCATGAGCATGAAGATTCGTGAGATCGAGAGCGTCGTTCAGGGCATGTTGGCCCGGCTCGCCTCGTCGGCGTTTCTCGCGCTCGCGCTGACCCCCCACCCCGCCACCGCCCAGCGCCTCCCCGACCCCTCCCCCGGCGACCTGGCCACGCTCTCGGTCCCCCGTTTCCCCGTCATTCCCTCCCCCATCGAGCTCACCGGCCCGGTGCGTCCCGGCGAATACCTCGGCGTCACCGGCCCGCTCGCCGCGTGGCTCGGCCTCGAGACCGGCCAGGCGGAGCTCTGGATCCACCCGCTCAAGGTCGGCAACGGCTTCCAGCTCTCCTTCTCCACACCCCGCTACGGCGCCCCCATCCCCGGCGACCGCGTGGCGCGCACGATCCATGTCCGCCCCGAGCTCGCGACCATCACCTACAGTCACGCGGCCTTCCAGGTGCGCCAGCACATCCTCGCGCCCAGGGACACGGCCGCGTCCGGGATCCTCGTGCTGCTGGAGGTCGACAGCCCGGATTCCATGGAGATCGTGGCCGAGTTCCACCCGGTTCTCAACTACATGTGGCCCGGGTCGCTGGGCGGACAGTACGCGTACTGGGACGGCGAGCGGCGCGTCTTCGTCCTCTCCGAGAGCCTGCAGCGGCGCAACGCCGTGGTGGGGTCGCCGTGGGCCACCAGCTCTGTCGAGCACCCCGCGCACCAGTTGGGCGACGCGCCCCGCACCATGGTCATCCCGGTCGATCCGGACCGTGCCCGGCGCGAGTTCATCCCGATCGCGGTGGCTGGGGGAACCGTGCCACGCGACACCGTCTTCGCCAGCTACGCCCGCCTGATCGCGAACGCGGAAGCCCTTTACCGGGGCACCCGCGCCTGGGCCGACTCCGCGCTCGCCTCCACCGCCTCGGTCGAGACCCCCGATCCGGCGCTCGATCTCGCGCTCGAATGGGCCAAGATCAACCTCGAGGAGCAGCGCGTCTGCAACCCCGACCTGGGCTGCGGGTTCGTGGCTGGCTGGGGACTGTCGCGGGACGGCGGGCGCCCCGGTTTCGGCTGGTTCTTCGGCGGAGACGCGATGATCAACACCTACGCCATGGACGCGCTCGGCCAGTGGGGTCTGGTCGCCGAGGAGCTCGCCTTCCTGGCGCGCTACCAGCGGAGCGACGGCAAGATCACCCACGAGATCTCGCAGGCTGCGGCCCACGTCGACTGGTTCGAGACCTACCCCTACGCCTACTACCACGCCGACACCACCCCCCACTGGATGTACGCGCTCTACCTGTACTGGATGGCCAGCGGCGACGACGACCTGCTCGGCGAGCTGTGGCCGGCGTACCGGCGCGCGTGGGCGTGGTGCCTGAGCGCCGAGACGGACGGCGACGGCATCATCGAGAACACGGTGGGCGGCCTGGGCGCCGTGGAGGTCGGCGGGCTGGGCGAGGCGCTGCACCAGGATATCTACCTGGCCGGCGTCTGGGTCGGGGCCCTGGAGGGGACGCTCGAGATGGCCGAGCGGATGGGCGACCGCGAGCTCCTCGACGCGGCCGCGCGCATCGCGCCCACGGCCCGCCGCACACTCAACGACCGCTACTGGCTGGAAGCGGACGGTCACCACGCCTTCGGCATTCTCGCGGGAGGCGGCACCAACGACAACCTGACCGTGTGGCCCGCCGCGGCCGCCGCCTTCGGCCTCTTCGACGAGGACCGCGCGCGCGGCACCCTGTCCCGCATCGCGGGCGACCGCATCTCGTCGGACTGGGGCGCGCACATGCTCTCGACCGAGAGTCCGCTGTACCATCCGCTCCAGTACAACATGGGCACCGTATGGCCCTTCGTGACCGGGTTCGCGTCGTGGGGACAGTACCGCTACCGGCGCCCCTGGGCCGGGTTCCACCTCATGGACGCCGTCAAGCAGATGACGTTCGACTGGTCGCTCGGCCGTCACGGCGAGCTCTTCTCGGGCGACTTCTACCAGCCACTCGACCAGACCGTCCCGCACCAGTTCTTCGCCACCTCGATGCTGGCGACGCCGCTGCTCAGGGGCGTCTTCGGGTGGGAGCCGGACGCGCCGAACGGCCGGGCAATGCTGGCGCCGCAGCTACCGCCGGACTGGCCGGAGGCTGCGGTGCGGGGATTGCGCGTGGGCGAGACCACGCTGGATGTGGAGATCGTGCAGGAATGGGGGGAGGAGGGTGGGGAGCAGAGGGTGGTGATTCGCAGCGAGGGGCCGCCGGTCGAGATTGACTTCGTGCCGGACGCTCCCGAAGGGGCAACCGGGGTGGAGGTGAATGTGGAAGGGACGAACCAGATGGAGACGGCGGTGGACGCACGCGGGCGGCCCGGCCTTGCCCCGCTCAGGATTCAGATGGGCAAAGGCCAGGTGGTGGAGCTGGTGGCGAGCTGGGAGGGCGGGTTGACGGTGGCGCCGCCGCGTATCGATCTGGAGCCCGGACAGCGGAGCACGGGGCCGCGCGTAATCGACCTGGTGGCCGAGGGCGGGGGGTGGCTGCTCACGGTCGAGGGGAACGCGGGGCGCGAGTATGACTTCGAGTTGTTCGGGACCCAGGTGGGCGGGGTGGTGGTGGGAGGGGCGGCCGAGGTGGTGGCTGCGGCGGACGGCGCGCTGAAGGTGAGGTTCGCCGGTGACGAGGGACGGATGACCGCGAGGGTGCGTTTGACGCCGCGTTGAGGCGATGATCTCGCGCGCGGGAGCGCCTCGTCGTCATGGTAGCGGAGTGCGGTAGTGGTAAAGTGCCGCTTCAGGCCATGACGAGCAGTGGAGGAACTCGCTGGACCTCGTCGATGAAGACCACACGCATCTCCAGCGGTGCGGCCAGAAGTTCTCGCTCGAGCCTTTCGGGATGTCCGACGTAGGATCGGAAAATCGACGGACTCGCAAGATTCAACGAGATGTCGGGCGCCTTACGCGATTAGCGGTTGTTTGCGCCGAGGCGCCCCACCGGTCTGACCTACCCAACGCACGTACCGGGCCAATACGCGCATGCCGTCTACGCCTATGCGGTCTCCGAGTGTACGGTTGTAGTTGGTCGTGCCGTTGATGTCGTACGTGTAGCGGTTGCCGCGGTCGTCCTCGACGAATTCGATTCCGGCGACCTCGATGCCCTCGGCGGTGCAGAGCCGGATGTACTGCTGCACCAGCGGATCTGCGCCGGTGATGGGGGAGGGGGTGAAGAGTCCGGTTCCTCCGATCCCGCCACCCGGTGCGTGCTCGAGATTCGTTGAGGTCGGGTTGCAGGCCTCCGACGGGCAGAGCTGGAACCCCTGAGCCGTGGAGCTCCGCATGGCGAAGAGAAAGCGGCCGCCCACGATCTCGACCCGGGTGATGAACGGCTCGGTGGCCTGGACGTACTGCTGTAGGATCGTTCTCTCGCCCGGGCCGAAATCGGGGTCCTCGTGGTTCAGGGATGCCTCGAGCTCGTCGGCGCTCCCGAACAATCGGATGCCGAGGCCTTTGCCGCCTTGGTCGTGCTTGGTGATGAACGGTCCGTCGAAGGTCGTGGCGACTTCGAGCAGGTGCTCCCGGCCTACGGCCAGCACCGTGCGGGGTGTGGTCACGCCGTGACGCCGAAGAACGAGGTCCTGCCGCAGCTTGCTCATTTCCAGCTCGAATGCGTTCACGCCGTTGATCACCCGGCGACCGCTGGATTCGAGCCAGTAGAGGAGTTGGCGGGCCAATTCCACCGTATGGACGTGGCCGCGGGTGTGCGCCGACGGGCTGATGCGGTTGATCCATACTCCCTCGGGCGGGGGTGTGGCCGGATCGATGCGTCCTTCGTCGACGTGCACGAGGCGGACGGAGAGGCCTTCCTCCTCAAGCGCTTCGCGCAGGGGAGGTATCCAGGCCGGATTTTCGTAGAGAACGTGTGTCTGGGGCGGAACGCGGTCAATCATCGGCTGTTTCACTCTGGGGGAAGAAAGAAGGTCGAATACGGCGTGGATCCAGCCGCGTGGGCACGAAAAAAGCCGCCCGGATCAGATGACCCGGGCGGCTCGGCGAAGGCTGGCGTTTGGGAGCTCAGCGCATCGCGACACCCGAATCAGGCGGGAAGCGCATACAACAACAGGTGCAGGCGGCTTCGCGCAGAGGAGCGGACGGGTGGTGCGACGGCATGAACATGCGAAAAGATCGCGGAATGCGGCGGCGCGTCAACCGGGAGTCTTGTCCAAAGGCAAATGAGCCCGAACGGGAGGGTTTCCAGCGGGAGACGAGCCTGAGATCCGGGCGAAGACGTCTCTTCCGCCCAAGCGGGGGCCGGCGTGTCCCGACCTTCCCTACATCCCGAGGGCTCCCTCCGCGAGGATCGGATCCATCTCGCCGGTCAGTTGCCAGCGCGCTAGGACGGTGGGTATGACGCCCGCTCCGTAGAAGGCGTCGAAGAAGCCTTTCACCGTGAAGGCGTCGCCCTGCTGGAGCGCGTACTCGGCCACGAGCTCCTCGATCTGAGCCTTTCCGCTCAGATAGCTGGTGCCGTAGCCCGGCTGGCGGAGATAGAGGTGTTGCTCGCCGCGCACGAGCGCTCCGTCGGGCAACCATCCTCTCGGGGTCCACTTCATCGAGTGCGCCACGGCCTCCTCCATGTCGTAGTCGCCCGAGTGCAGCCGAAGTCCGCTGAGGGCGCGTCCGGCTCGCTGAGCGATCATGATCCAGACCAGCTCCCGTGAACGAGGCGAACCCTCGAGCAGGCCGAGGTGCATGAACCATTCCTCGACGCCGGTGGCGAGCCCCTCCGAGCGGGCGTCGTAGATGTTGAAGAGCGACGGAGCGGCCCGGATCGGACTCTCGTGCGGCTCCAGATCCATTTGGGCGAGCTCGATCCAGTGGTGCATGTGCGGTCGGAAGGCGTCCGGATCGCGGTAGTTGACCTCGGAGAAGAAGTTGCGGATCTCGCCCGGCTCGGCCGGAGTGAAGCTGCCGTTCACCGCCCTGAGCGCTGGGTCCATCCACGGGGCGACGCTCTGCACCTCTTCCCGTTCCAGGAATTCCATGTACCTGTCAACCGACTGGTCGAGCCGTCGGTCGAACTCCTCCGCCGAAGCGATCCTCGTCTGCTCCGGCAGCTCCCGATTACGGTTCTCCTCGAGGCGCAGCGTCGCGTGCGAACGGGCGAGCTCCCGGCGCATGATCGTCTCCTGTTCCTCCCAGGAGTAGGGTACGAGGTGGACGTTGCGCATGAGCCACGTGTAGTTCTCCCTGCCGACGCCCGAGGCGCCGGTCCGGTTGGGTCTTTCGGCTTCGATCCAGTCCCGGAAGGCGAGAGAAGCCTCTCGGGCCTCGGCTATGGCCTGATCAAGCGCCGCGTGGCCAGCGGTCCTCTCGGAGAGATTGTTGAGATCTCGCACCTGTGCGTTGAACGAGCGTACTCCGGCCATCCACAGGTCGGCGGCTTCAGCGCCGGCCAGGTTGGCCCGCGCCTGAGACAGCAGGGTGGGAATGCGGGAGATGCGGTCGGCGAGCTCGGCGGCGGCCTCCTCCGAGAGCGGGTAGGAATAGAGCCAGAGGTCGATGAATCCGTGCACCACCGGGCCTTCGTGAGCTGGCACGTCGCTCCGGGCGGCGAAGACCGAAACGTAGTAGGCCGGGTCGCGGGCCCACGGACGGCGCACGCGATGGTCGAAGTCGAGCCCGTTCATTTCGGCCCGCACGATATGCCAGTCGATCCGCTCCTCGACGCTCCAGCCCGTGGTGTCGAAGGCGGCGAGCGCTTCCATCCATCTTGCGAGGGCGCGATGCTGCGCCGCCATGACCGGCCCGGAGTAGTCGGGCACCCCGTCAACGAACGGCGGCTCCTCGAAATCACGCCAAGCCGTGAAAAACGTGACCAGATCGTCGTGAGTGGAGCCGGGAGCGGGCGCTTCGGGCATCTCCACCACGAAGGAGTCGTCGGGAACGCAGGAGGCCAGGAACGTCGCGAGGACGAGAACATGGGTCGATTTGATTCGGCTCATCGCAGAAGTGGGAATGGAGTGAAGGCGAGACAGGTCCAGACGGGCCGTTCGGTTTCGGACACGAACCATGATCCGACCTTCGAGGCGTTCCTGTCAAGGGGAAACCGATCTGGCGGGACACCCGCGCCGGCCGCCCTCGCTCCAGCTCTCGCCTTCTCGTGCGACCGGAGCCTTGAGCGCGGCCTCGGGTAGACGGCAAGGTTGATCGCCAGTGACCGAAACGAAATCTGAAGCCGGAGGACGCGGTGCGAAGTGTCGTGGAACTGCTGACCCCAATGCGGGAAACCTCCGGGAGTCGGCTTACGACGGGGCTGCCGGACGAGACCGTGACACGTTTCGAGCGCGCGGATCCGTCGCTTCGGAAGGCGGCCCGTCAGGCGCGTGAAGAGTTCCGTCGGGTGGCCGAGGAGTTTCCCGGTCTCATCGAGCTGGACGAATCGGAGCAGATCGACCGTCTCCAGCAGGGACTGCTCCAGTTCTACAGCGAAGACAAGGCCAACCCCTATGCGGCTCTCGCGGCGTCAGGGCCGTGGGTCGTCACGCTGAAAGGCGCCGTCGTCTACGATTGCGGCGGCTACGGCATTCTCGGCCTCGGCCACAATCCACCTGCCGTCATGGCGGCGATCAGGCAGCCGCAGGTCATGGCGAACATCATGACCCCGAACACCTCCCACCTGCGGGCGGTCGAGGCGCTGACGGCCGAGATCGGACAGCGGCGCGAGCAGGGATGTCCTTTTCCACGCTTCGTCTTCCTCAATTCGGGATCGGAAGCGGTGGCGTTCGCGGCCCGTGTGGCCGACACCAACGCAAGGGAAGTCACCGATCCCGGTGGGCCCCGGCCCGGCGCCCGCATCAGGAAGATCTCCCTGACCGGCGCCTTCCACGGACGCACCGACCGACCGGCGCGCTTCTCGCACTCCACCGCTTCGACTTACGAAGCCAACCTCGCCTCCTTCCGGGACCGCGACGACCTCGTCACCGTGCCCGTGAACGACGTTCAGGCGCTGGGAGACGCGTTCGAGGCCGCGGACCGCCGCGGCGACTTCCTGGAGGCGCTCTTCATGGAGCCGGTGATGGGTGAAGGGAATCCGGGCATGGCGGTTCGCCCCGAGTTCTACGCTCTCGCCAGAGAGCTTACCAGTGCGCACGGCTCTCTCCTCCTCGTGGACTCGATACAGGCGGGCCTGCGTACCGCCGGCTACCTTTCGGTGGTGGACTACCCCGGCTTCGAGACCCTCGACCCACCGGACATGGAGGCCTACTCCAAGGCCCTGAACGCCGGCCAGTATCCCATGTCCGCCGTGGCTCTCACTGAGCGGGCGGCCGGCATCTTCAGGCGCGGTACCTACGGCAACACCATGACCGCCAACCCGCGCGCCCTCGACGCGGCGAGCGCGGTGCTCGGGGAGATGACCCCGGAGCTCCGAAGCAACATCGTCGCCGGCGGGCGGAAGTTCGTGCGCGCGCTCGAGGTCTTGGCCGAGGAGCTCGATGGCGCCATCGTCGGGGTGCAGGGCACCGGGCTGCTCGTCTCGTGCCAGCTCGCCCGCAGGCTCTCCGCCGCCGGGTCCGGAAGCGTGGAGGATGCGATGCGAAAGGTGGGCGTGGGGGTCGTCCACGGCGGCAGAAACTCGGTCCGATTCACACCGCGTTTCGGGATTACCGCAGCCGAGCTCGAACTGGTGGTCGAGTGTCTGCGCGAGTGCGTCGCGAGCCAATGGAGGGCGGTTCGTCAGCGACGAAAGTTAGGCGAGCCGGTGGTCGGCGGGGCTGCGGCGTAGGAACGAGGCTGCGGCGAGGACATACCTCCACCGCGAACAACACTCCCTCCTCGGGAACCGAACAGGCGAGGAGAGTGCTGCGACATTGAGGATGCGACAGTCGGGGAGGGTGCCGCGAGTCGGGACGGCCGGATTCGAACCGGCGACCCCCTGAACCCCATTCAGGTGCGCTACCGGGCTGCGCCACGTCCCGAGCGGGGAAAACTAACCGTGAAGGGGGCGGGACTCAAGGCGGGGGTGGGTGTCAGGAGTGCTTGCCCTGCGTGCACCTGACCGTGTGCTCTCCCTCGTCGACGACGAAGTCCCACAACGTCGACGATCCGTCTGGATCTCTCACGAACCAATCCCCACCAACTCGTACACCACGACACTCTGCACATCCGTTTCGTCTCGCAGGACGCCGAGCACGAGCCCACCGGCCACATCGAGGATGCGAAGCCTCGTTACCTCCACTCCCTCTGTATATCCGCGAGCGCTTCGCCCCCCGGACAGAGCCTTTCGAACGGGAGCTGGGCCAGCGGGTTCGCGGTCGTTCTCTCCAGAACATGCATGTCGCGGCCTTCCTCCGCCAGGTAGAGCAGGCCGGTGGCGATCTCGCCCCGGGCCTGAGCTCCTCCCAGGAATTTCAGAGCCTCGACCCGATCCGCAGGCTCGTAGTCCTCGGCGACCTTGCGGAGCCGGATGGCGCTGCCGTCGTGGAGGAGCACGTCGCGAACGCCGCCCTCCGGATAGGCGGCTGTGATCTCGCTCCGCAGCGGAACGAAGTCGGTCGCCACTACCTCGTGGCCGTGTTCCCGGGTATGGACGTAGCTCTTGGTGGAGCCCTCGTGGTCGTTGAAGGTCACGCAGGGCGAGATCACGTCGATGAAGGCGAATCCCCGGTGGGTGAGCCCGGCCTTCATCAGCGGTACGAGCTGCTCCTTGTCGCCGGAGAAGGAGCGAGCCACGAACGAGGCTCCGAGGGTGATCGCGAGTGTGACGGCGTCGATGGGCTGGTGTTCGTTCGCCACACCCCGCTTCGACTTCGAACCGAGGTCGGACGAGGCCGAAAACTGGCCCTTGGTGAGGCCGTAGACGCCGTTGTTCTCAAGGATGTAGAGCATGTCGACGTTCCGACGCACCGCGTGGCAGAACTGCCCGAGCCCGATGGAGAGCGAGTCGCCGTCGCCCGACACTCCAACGGTGGTCACGTCCCGGTTGGCGGCGTTGGCTCCCGTGGCCACCGAAGGCATCCGTCCGTGTACCGAGTTGAAGCCGTGAGCCCCTCCCAGAAAGTAGGCCGGGGTCTTCGAGGAGCAGCCGATCCCGGACATCTTGGCGACCCGATGCGGTTCGGTGCCGAGCTCGAAGAAGGCCTGTACGAACGCGGCCGTCACCGAGTCGTGCCCGCAACCCGCGCACAGCGTGGACATGACGCCCTCGTAGTCCCGCATGGTGAGGCCGAGGGCGTTCCTCTTCAGCGCCGGATGGCGAGCGACGGGCTTGGCGATATAGCTCATGGCGCCGGGTTCGAGAGTGATGAGGTCTGGACGGGTTCGGGAGCGATCGGGACGGGGTCCGCCGAGTCCGGAACCGGATCTCCCGACCTCGGAACCGCCTCCCGCGATCCCGAAGGCTCCTTCCGGACGAACTCCTCCACCGCGTCCACCACCGTGTTCCGCGCGAGCGGCTGACCGCCGTAGTCGAGCACTGGGCGGAGCTTCTCGGCGGCGCACCCGGTCTCGAGCAAAAGGAGTGAACGAAGCTGGGCGTCGCGGTTCTGTTCGACGACGAAGAGCAGCTCGCGGGCGTCGATGAAGTCGCTCACCTCGTCCGAAAAGGGAAATCCGCGCACCCTCATGTAGTCGATCTGATGGCCGCGCGCCTCGAGCACGTCCAGGGCTTCGAGGACCGCCCAGTGACATCCGCCCACGGAGACGATCCCGAAGCGGGCCGTAGAGCTCCGGCTGGCTTCATGGGCGCCCCCGGCGAGTCGGAAATAGGGAGCGGGCACGGCGTCCGCAGCGGAATCGACCTTGCGGGCGATGCGGTCGACGACGTCGCGATATGCGTCCGAGTCCTCGGTGTATCCTCCGTAGCGATCGTGGCCGGCGCCCCTGGTGAAGTAGGCCCCCTTGGCGTCGACCCCGGGGAGAGTCCGGTAGGGAATGCCGTCGCCGTCGCTGTCGAGGTAGCGATGGAAGCGGTCCAGTTTTGCGAGCTCCTCCGCATCCAGCACCTTGCCGCGGTCGGGTCGGAAGTCGTCGTCCCAGCCGAGCTCGGGGATCATCCAGTCGTTCATCCCGATGTCGAGATCGCTGACCACGAAGACGGGAGTCTGAAAGCGGTCGGCGAGATCGAAGGCCCGCACCGCAAAGTCGAAGCACTCGGCGGGATCCGCGGGATAGAGGGCGATGTGCTTGGTGTCGCCGTGGGAGGCGTAGGCGCAGAGCAGGAGGTCGCCCTGCTGGGTGCGCGTCGGCATTCCGGTGGACGGACCGGTGCGCTGGACGTCGAAGAAGACGGCCGGAACCTCGCCGTAGTAGGCGAAGCCGATGAACTCGCTCATCAGCGATATGCCCGGACCGCTGGTTGGAGTGAAGGCGCGGGCCCCCATCCAAGATGCGCCGATCACCATGCCCGCCGCCGCCAGCTCGTCCTCCGCCTGGAGGACGAGATAATCGCGCTCGCCCGTCTCCGGATCGACCCGGAAGCGACGGCAGAACGCGGTGAACGCGTCCATGAGCGAGGTGGCCGGCGTGATCGGATACCAGGCTCCGACGGTCGCGCCGGCGTAGAGACAGCCCAGCGCCGCCGCGGTGTTGCCGGTCACTATCACGTGATCCCGGGTGGCGTCGAGTCGTGACACCCTAATGGGGAGCGGGCAGGGAAGGTGCTCGAGCGCGTGGTCGCGACCGAGCGCGAGGGCCTTGAAGTTGGCCTCGATGAGGTGCGGCTTGGTGCCGAACTTCTCCTCGATCATGCCGTGAACCACCTCGATCTCGATGTCGAGCAGAGCCACCAGCGCGCCCACGTAGGCGATGTTCTTCATGAGGATGCGCGTTCGCGCGCCCTCGAAATGCTCCAGGCACATGCGGGCGAGTGGGACGCCCAGGAAGGTCGCGTCCTCGCGGAGCAGCCTCGTTTCGAGCGGTCTGGTGGAGTCGTGAAGGATCCAGCCACCCTGCCTTACCTCGGCGATGTCGCGGCTGTAGCTCTCGGGGTTCATGGCGACCGAGATGTCGACCTCCGGGGAGCGCGCCGCGTAGCCGTCTCCGCTCACTCTGATCTCGTACCAGGTCGGCAGCCCCTGGATGTTCGAAGGGAAGATGTTCTTGCCGGAGACCGGAACGCCCACGCGGAAGAGGGCCTGAAGCAGGAGCGAGTTCGCGCTCGCCGAGCCGGTGCCGTTCACGGTGCCGATCTTGATTGCGAAGTCGTTCGGCCGCAGAGGCCCGCCGTTTCTGCTCATGCGCCCGCCCGCTCCGTTGCCAGGGGCCGGGACGATTCCTCAACCGTGTCGGCGCCCGAGAAGGGGTTGATCAGGTCGAACTCCATCATGTCCCATGCGGCTGTCGGACAACGCTCGGCGCAGAGCCCGCAGTGAACGCAGAGATCCTCGTCCTTGACCATGACTCTGCCGGTGTGGGGCAGACCGTCCGAGACGTAGAGGGCCTGTTCGAGGGTCTCGGCAGGCGCCGTCAGACGTGAGCGCAGATCGTCCTCGGCGCCGTTCACCGTGATGGTGAGACAGTGAACCGGGCAGACGTCGACGCAGGCGTCGCACTCGATGCAGAGCTTGGCCTGAAAATCGGTCTGGATGTCGCAGTTCAGGCAGCGCTCCACCTCTCGCGCCGTTTCCTTCGGGTCGAAGCCGAGCTCCGCCTCGACGAAGATGTCGGCGAGCCGCTTCTCCAGGTCGGCGTACCGCATCTCGGTCCGGTAGGCCGGATCGTAGTCGTTCGAGTAGCGCCACTCGTGCATCCCCATCTTGGTCGAGACGAGGTTCATGCCGTAGGCGGGCCGGTCGTCCACGAGCGAGAGATCTTCGCAATGGAGATGGATGGAGGCGGCCGCCTGATGGCCGTGTTCGACCGCCCAGATGATGTTTTCGGGTCCCCAGGCGGCATCTCCTCCCACGAAAACGCCTGGTAGCGTGGTCATGAAGGTGGTCCGGTCCACGACCGGCATCTCCCAGTCGTTGAACTCGATCCCGATGTCGCGCTCGATCCAGGGAAAAGCGTTGTCCTGCCCGATGGCGAGGACGACGTCGTCCGCGGGAATGAAGCTCTCGTCGAGCTTGCGGCTAACCAGCCTTCCCTGCTCGTTCTTCTCCCACTCCACGAGATCGAAGACCATGCCGACGAGGCGGCCGTCCTCGGTGACGAAGCGCTGCGGAGAGTGGTTGACCAGGATCTCGACCTCCTCCCCTTCGGCATCTTCCAGCTCCCAGGGCGACGCCTTGAAGTAGGGTCGAGTCTTGCGCGCCATCACCTTGATCTCCGTTCCCCCCAGCCGCTTGGCGCTCCGGCAGCAGTCCATGGCGGTGTTGCCGACGCCGATGACGAGCACTCGCTCGCCCACCGAGTCGATGTGGCCGAAGTGGATCGATTCCAGCCACTCGATGCCGATGTGCACGTTCGCAGCCGCGGCGTCGCGGCCGGGAATGCGCAGCTCCTTGCCCTTGGGAGCGCCGGTTCCTATGAAGACGGCGTCGAAGCCTCCCTCGTCGAGGAGCTCCTTCAGAGACTCGATCCGGTGGTCGTAGAGGATCTCCACACCCATGTCGAGGATCATGTCGATCTCCTCCTCCAGGACGCGCACCGGAAGCCGGAAGGACGGGATGTTGGTGCGCATGAGGCCGCCCGCTTTCGGCAGCGCCTCGAAGATGGTGCACTCGTAACCCATCGGCACGAGGTCGTTCGCGACCGTCAGGGAGGCCGGCCCCGCTCCGATCAGGGCGATCCTGCGGCCGTTCCCGGTCTTCGGGACCTTGGGCAGAAGATCTTCCACATCGCCGCGCAGGTCGGCGGCGACGCGCTTGAGCCGGCAGATGGCCACCGGTTCGTCCTCCACCCGGGTGCGGCGGCACGCCGGTTCGCAAGGTCGATCGCAGGTCCGCCCAAGGATGCCCGGGAAGACGTTGGACTTGCGGTTGAGCATGTACGACTCGGTGTAACGGCCCTCGGCTATCAGGCGGATGTACTCGGGGACGTTGGTGTGAGCCGGACATGCCCACTGGCAGTCGACGACCTTGTGGTAGTACTGCGGGTCGCGCGTATCGGTGGGTCGCATCATGGGCGAACAGGGAAGCGGCCCTGATCCGGGCCGTGGAAGGTGCAGGAGCCGACGTTCCTACTATACATTACTTACATGAAGCGCACATCGAACCCCCTCCGTCATCTCGCCGCCGCCGTAGCCGTGGGCGCGCTCCTCGTCCAGCCGCCGACCGGAGCCGGGAGCGCGGTCTCCGCCCAGGAGCGGGAAGGGGAGGATGTCGTTTCCCACGAGGAGCAGGGCAGACTGCTGCTGACCGTCGCGGGACGATCCACAAGAATCCGCTCGCAGGCGCGCATCCTCGTCGGTGGGGATCTCCGCGTGCGGTTGCCCAGCAGCTTCACGGCGGGTCTGGGGATCTGGGCTTCCACCGCCTCCACCGCCGTGCCGGGCGGGTCCACCGGAGTCGACTACCAAATGGACTTCGCCTACGGCGGCGTGGTTCTCGAGAGGAGTCTCCTCCAAGTGGGCGGTATGGGGATGGGGGCTCGTTTCACCTTCGGGGCGGGAGCCGCTCGCATGTCGCTCCCGAGGGTGTCCGGCTACAGCGCCGCCGACAACTTCGGTGTGGCGGAGGGCGAGGCCGTGATCTCTCGCCAATTGCGGGGAGTCGAACTCAGGGCGCAGCTCGGTTACCGTCTGCCCTTCGGCGTGGAGGATCTTCCTCAGACCGCAGCCGAGCATTTCCAAGGCTTCAGCGCCTCGCTGGGAGTCGCGCTGGGACCCTGGTAGCCGGTCGCCCGGCCCGGGGGGCGGTCGCGTCCGTCGGACCGGCCCGGACCTTGCGTCGTTCTGCGGGGAGAGGTTGTCCACGGAACCGTCCGGGCGGGAGCGCGAGTCGGTCAGGGTCTGGGAAGCGACGCCACGAGCGCTGAGAGCTCGTGGATCGCCACGGTGACCGGGGCTATGCCGGGTGCCGGCGTCCCGTGCAGTTCGTCGATGACCGCCCGGAAGCGCTCGGTCCTGTTCGCCTGGGCCTCCAGCAACTCGCCGACCGACGGTATTTCGTCGGCTTCGGCCGCGCGGTCGCTCGCCCGACCCACCGCGCCGCCCTGCGAAACCGCCCACAGCACAAGCTCGCGATGCGCCCGCATGAGCGTCTCCGACAGGATGCGCGCGGCGCGCTGTTCCCAGCGGTCTTCGCCTGCGGAGGCGAACACTAGGGCCCGCAGCCGCGGGAGGTTGGCGCTCCGCGAAGCCTGGTAGTAGGCGCGTCCGACGGTGAGGACCCCGGCGTCCGCAGCTCGGCTGACGGCGAGTATCTCCAGCAACTGGTCGAGAAAGCGCAGCGTGGTGAGCTCTTCGGCAAACCCGGGCGCCGCGCCCGCCGCCCTCATCTCTCTGACCCGGGCCTCGAAGAACATCTGGTCGTCTCCGGCCAGGATCAGCGAGAAGGAGCCGCGCAGCCGCACCAGCTCCTCGAAGTTGCGATCGACGATCTGTGCAGGGGACTCCTCCCGGTCGAGGTTGGCGAGAATCCAGCGCGTGGTCCGTTCCAGGACGCGCGAGAGGGCGAGGAGCCATCTCTTGACCTCGCGGACTCCCATGCCGGATCCGGTGTCGGCGAGCCGGTCGACGACGGACTGCTGGTCCGAAAGCCGGGACGCCACCAGCCACGCCCTCACCACCTCCGCCTGGCTCGCCCCGGTGTCGCGGGCGACGCGGTTGACGAATGTGGCTCCCATCAGATCGACCACCCTATTGGTGAGCTGACAGGCGACGATCTCGCGACGCAGCCGGTGCCGGTCGAGAAGCTCGTCCCCGACCGCCGCTACGGCCGCTTCGGGGAAGTACGAGAGCAGGTAGCCCCGAGTCGCCGCGTCGTCGATGAGGTCGCCGGCGAGAAGGTCCTCCTTGAGAGCCATCTTCGCATAGGCGAGCAGGACGCAGAGTTCGGGACGCACCAGGCTCTCATCCCGTTCGCGACGCTTGCGCAGAGTGGCGGCGGTGGGCAGGCGCTCCCGCCTGCGGTTCAGGAGACCGCGCTTCTTCAGGGCGAGCATCATCTCCATAAAGTCGTCCGCGCTCTCCTGCGCGCGCAGAAGATCGAGCGAGACGGCGGTGTTCTGGTCGCGGTTGTTGGCGAGCACGAGCTCGGCGACCTCGTCGGTCATCTCCCTGAGAAGCCGGTTGCGCCTGTCCGACGACATCTCGCCGCTCGAGACCGCAGGTGAGAAGAGGATCTTCAGGTTGACCTCGTGATCCGACATGTCGACGCCACCCGAGTTGTCCAGGGCGTCGGTGTTGATCTGCCCGCCGGCCAGCGCGAATTCGACCCGGGCCTTCTGGGTGAAGCCCAGGTTGCCTCCCTCCCCGGCCGCCGTACAGCGCAGCTCGTGGGCGTCGACCCTGACGGCGTCGTTCGAGGGATCGCCCGCATCGGCGTGCGTTTCGTCGCGGGCCTTGACGTAGGTGCCGATACCGCCGTTCCAGAGCAGATCGACGGGTGCGCGCAGCAACATGCGCACGAGAGTCTCGCCGTCCACCACGAGCGGCTCCGAGGCGTCACCGTCGCCGGCGACCCCCAGAGCCCGTCGCGCCTGCGGCCCCAGAGTCACCTCCTTCGCTCCTCTCGGGACGATCATCCCGCCTTCGCTCAGGAGGGAACGGTCGTAATCGTCCCAGTCGGCCGCGCTGGCGAGCTCGAAGAGACGGGCGCGCTCGGCGTAGGAGCTTTCCGGATCGGGGTCGGGGTCGATAATGATGTGACGATGGTCGAAGGCGGCCACCAACTTGGTGGTCCGGGAGAGCAGCATGCCGTTGCCGAAGACGTCGCCGCTCATGTCACCGATGCCGACCACGGTGAAGGGCTCGCTCTGAATGTCCTTGCCGTGTTCGGCGAAGTGGAGCTTCACGCACTCCCAGGCGCCGCGCGCGGTGATGCCGACCGCCTTGTGGTCGTAGCCCTGGGAGCCTCCCGAGGCGAAGGCGTCGTCGAGCCAGAACTCGTAATCCGCCGAGACCTCGTTGGCGAAATCCGAGAAGGTGGCGGTTCCCTTGTCCGCAGCCACCACCAAGTAGGGGTCCGCGCCGTCGTAGGCGACCACCTGGCTAGGGTTCCGCGGCTTGCCGTCGACCAGATTGTCTGTGATGTCGAGCATGCCGCGGATGAGCGTCCGGTACTGATTCTTGCCCTCGGCGAACTGGCGCTCCCAGTCCTCGAGCGGATCGCCGGCGACCACGAATCCTCCCTTGGATCCCGTAGGCACGATCACCGCGTTCTTCACCATCTGGGTCGAAGCCAGACCTAGGATCTCGGTGCGGAAATCCTCCGGACGGTCGCTCCACCTGATCCCGCCGCGCGCCACCGCACCGCCGCGCAGGTGCACTCCTTCCATCCTCGCCGAGTGCACCCACACCTCCATCGCGAGCCCGGTGCCCGAGCGGACCCCCGCAGCGGCGCAGTCGATCTTGAACGAGATGTAGGGGGCTCCTCCGGAGGTGCGGGTCGGCCGAGCGCCGCCGCCGAGGTAGTAGTTGGTACGCAGCGTCGCCGAGATCAGAGCTTCGAGCTGCCGGAGGGCTCGGTCGTCAGCGAGTGCGGTGACGTCGGCGAGAGCGTTCCAGAAGCTGGCCAGAAGCTGGATGCGAGCCTGGTCTCTAGCCTGGGTGGTGAGGACGAGCCGAGGGTCGAAGCGTGCCTCGAAAAGGCGGAAGAGCGTGCTCGCGATGTTGGGATGATGGACCAGCGCGGTCACCAGCGCGTCGCGGCTGGGGATGGACCCAGCCTGGAAGGCGTACTCGATATAGCCTCTCAGTACGTCGACCTCGCGCCAGGCCAGACCGGCGGCGAGCACGAGCCCGTTCAGACGATCGCCGCGCGCCACGCCCGAGTGCACGGCCAGAACGGTGTCCGCGAGCAGATCGCCCCCGTCCGAAATGTCGAGACGGCGGCCGCCGTGGTCCTGCACGGCGAACACGCTGATGGTGGTGGGAGCGACTCCCTTCTCCGCGATCTCGAATGGCTTGACGGCGAGCACCCTGAGGCCGGCGTCCTCGAGAATGGGGACGAACTCGGAGAGAATGATCCCGGCCCGATGTCGATAGACCTTCAGCTCGGTCGCCCCCAGCACGCCCGCGACCGTCTGCGTCTCGTCGTAGTTGTTGATCGCGAATGCCGTCGAGTCACCGTCCGCCAGCATCTTCTCGACGCGGAGGATGTCGTCGACCGCCACCTCGGGGTCGGTCGCGGCCTGATACTCCGCGGCAAAGGAATCGAGATAGTGCTCCGCCATCGCCGCCGCGTCCCGCCCGGACTCGACCCGACGGTGGATGCCGTCCCGGACCCGGTCGGCCCAGGTGCGAATGATCCGGGCGACCTGAAGCTCGAGCCGAGCGGCGTCGTCCGGGTCGGTGCTGCGTTTCGGTGTGGCGATGTAGAAGTGGAGGCGCGCCTGATCCCCTTCGCCCAAAGCGAGGTGGTAGTTGAGGATGCTTCCCCTGAGCTCCTCGACGATCGCTTCCGAGATCCGCTTGCGCACGTCTCCCGAAAACCGGTCCTTGGGCAGAATCACCATCACCGACGCACCTCTGCCCAACGTGTCCCGACGAACCTTGACCTTCACGTCGGCGGTGTCGTACGCGCCGATCACCGTGCGGATGTCGGCCGCGATCTCGTAGGCGGATTCGAGGAAGAGCTCCTCCTTGGGCAGCGTGTTGAAGATCGTGATGATCTCCTTGTAGTCGTGCGTGCCCTCGGCCGCTTCGGAGTCCCTGAGAATGCGCGCGAGCTTGCGCCGCAGGATGGGCAGGGTGTCGGCCTTCTCCGCGTAAGCCCTCGATGTGAAGAGCCCGAGGAAACGATGCTCGCCGGCGACGCGACCGCGATCGTCCAGGATCTTGACGCCGATGTAGTCCATGCGGGCGCGCCGGTGGACCCGAGACTCGGAGTTGGCCTTGTTGATGATGAGGATCGGTCCGCGTTCGGCCAGGTCGCGCAGATCTTCCGGGAGTTCGGCGAGCAACACGGGTTTGGCGAAAGCGGACGCCGAGGTGTCTCGAAGGATGCCCAGACCCGAATCGGGGTCGACCACCACCGCCCTGCCTGCGCCGTCGAGCTCCTGGATCCTATAGCTCCGGTATCCGAGAAACACGAATCCTCCGTCGCGCAACCAGCGCATGAAGTCGATGATCTCGGCTATCTCCTCCTCGCGACCCATCAACCTGCGGCTCCGGTCTATGAGTTCGCGCCCCACGGAGTCCACCCGGGCGATCATCGCCGTGAAGTCGTCCGTGACCGCCACGACTTCGTTGAGACGGCTCTCGATCTCGGCGCGAACGGCCTCGATACGCTCGGGGTCCTCGATGCGGGGGATCTCGCAGTGAACCAGAGATTCGCCCGAACCGCCGGAAGAGATCGATCCGGCCCTGTGGAGCGTGCCCGACGAGTCGCGTTCGATGCCGAGGCGCGGGTAGATGAGGGTGGACACCGGGAGGCCTTCGGAGGTGAGGTATTCCCGGAGGGTGTCGACGATGAAGGGACGTTCGCCTACGTTGGTGCGGATGACCGAGATGTCGGAGCCCCAGCCTTCCTCGTCCGCATGGGCGACGGAGACGTCGACCCGTCCGACTCGCGTCTCACCCAGGAATCGCCACGCGGAGAGGGCCATCCTGGCGAGAGTCTCCGTGCCTCGGCTGTCGAGCCGGGCCGGGGCTCGGTCGTAGAAGACACGAGCGAACTCGGCTATCGGGGCGGAATCGGTCGCGAGATCGGCGAGGCAGTCGCAGACTTCGGGAACCGCCGACGAGAGATCACTGGGTGAGCGGAAAGGCGCGGCCATGATCGTACCCGACTGGGGGGGAGTGCGAAGGCTGCTCCGAATCTAGCGATTGTGGAGACTTGAGCCAAACAGGCGTCAGCGCGGGGCGTCGTCCGGGCGGTCCATGAGGACGACCAGCCCGCGGGCCGTTTCCAGCCCGTCCTCGTCAACGCTCATGCGGGAGACGAACACCCGAGCCCTGCGTCCCGAGGACGCGGACCCTTCCCGGGGACGGAACTCCACGGCCATGACATCCCGGGGCAGAGCGTAGACGGCTCCGTCGTCGCCCGGCCAATCGGGGTGTGCGAACGTAGCCTCGAGGATGTGCACGTAGGAACCCCGGTACCTCGTTCCGTCCCAGACCATCGTCAGCTCCAGGGCCGGACCGGACTCGAATTCGATCCGCGCACCGCCGACCGCGTAGCTGCCGGCGAGCAGGTCCGCGTCGGCGAGCACCTGAACCGCGGCGGGTCGAGCCGTTTCCCCACCGGCGTCGGAAGCCGGATCACCCGCGTCCTCGGCGCCGCCGGCCCCTCCCGCGAGGGCGGCGACGGTGAGTGCGTCCGACCACGCCTCGCTGTGAACGACGAACTCGGTCGGCGGGCCATCGGGCGCCGGAGGGTCCTCGGTAGCGGGTCGGTCGCCTTCGGAAGCGGGCCGGTCGCCTCCGAAAAGCGAGCCCAACGCGTCGAGGGCCGACACCACCGAGTCCCAGAAACCGGGTGGAGAGGGCGCCACGTGATCTCGAACCGCGTCAGCGATACGCCCGGCCTCGCGACCGCGCACCGGAAGGGGTTCGCCCTCAGCCATCAGCGATTGCACTCCGCCCTCGAACCAGGGGTCGACGGCCCCGGTCCCGTGACGCGCGACGAGGTGGCGCACGATCTCCTCGACCTCGTCGCCGTACTCGCGCGACACAGGCTCCTCCACCGGAACGAGCCGTCCGTCCACGAGACCGCCACTTTCCTCGGCCAGACTCTCCAGACGCTGAACCTGACTCCGGCGCGACACGTCGTAGGCCGACCAGGGTCCGACGAAGGAAGCGAGCGCGACGAAGCAGAGCGAGCGCGGGATCCAGCGAACCCCGGTAGGTCTCCGGGCGAGCACGAAGACGGCCGCTCCGGCGAGCCAGAGGGTGCCCAGAGCGAGGAAATAGCGCGACTCCGTCAGGCCGTACTGGTCCACCCGCTGCCAGATAGCCGCTGCAAGCATCCCGGTTTGCGGCAGAATGGCCGCCCAGAACCAGAAGGCGTACCGGCGCACCCACTCGCCGCCGGGACGTTGCCGTACCGGATGCACGAGAACGATGGAGAGGATGCCCGCCAGGGCGAGCGCGGCCGCCAGATAGCCTATCCAGCCGCTCGGCCAGTCGGAGAGCGCGACCACGCGCACCAGGTACGCCGTGAGGATGACGAAATACAGGCAGACCAACGGTATCAGCACGTACTGGGCGAACACGCGCACGAAGGCCGGATAGTCGCAGTCCGCGCCTTCCGGGTCCTCCGGAACTCCCGAGAGCGTGAACCAGGGATGAAAGACGAAGGCGAGCCCGAAGAAGAGCCTGCCGTAGGTCTCCTCGGGAATCGACACGCCGAAGAGGTTGTCGAGCGCGGCGAGCGCGGCCGACAGCCCCCCGAAGAGGACGCCCGCGTAGAAGCCGCCTAGGACGAAGCGGGTGAAGAGACGCTTGTTGAAGTGCCACAGGCCCAGGGTCTCAGGGCGGCGCAGGCCGGGACCTGCGGCAATCAGGAGGTGGGCGAAGACCGCGAGGTGAGTGACGCGAATACCGAGCCCCTCGTCGGTCCAGCCGTCCGTCGCCAGGTAGAAGAGAGCGAGCAGTCCGGCGAGAACGCCGGACACGATCCAGCGGGTCGCGGAGCCGACGCCCGAGAGAGCGATGCCCACCCAGGAGAAGAGCGGGATGCCGAGCCCTGCCGCGGCCATCAGCCTGATCCAGCGGTCGGTGTCTCCGTTTTCGACGACCGATTCCCCGAGCATCGCGAAGCCCGCGCTCGCGGTCAGCGCGCCTGCGGCCAGGGGGAACGGGAATCGCCTCGCCGTGGCGGTCGCGGTCCGCAGCAGGAGGCCGGGAGAAATCGGGCCGCTCACTGATATCCCCAGGCGGCGCAATTCTCCTGCTGGAGAGCTCCGTGCCCGACCATGGTGTGCATCGCGCCGCTCCGGGACATCCCGCGAAAGGCGATCGGTCCGGTCCATCTCTCGGCGTTCGGATCGGAGGAAGGTTCCAGCGAGACGACGACGATGAACTTGTTCCAGTCGACCGAGCCGCGGGCGGAGAGCGCGTGGTCCAGCGGCCCGATCCGTCTTACCCGGTCGAGCTGCGGAGTCGCGACCCAGGCGACGAGGACGCCGCTCCGAAGAGGCTTCGCCCTCTCGATCCTAACCTCCACCGCGTAGCGATAGCTGCCGTCCTCGGAAAGAGCCACCGCGAACGGCGAGCTGGCCGGTGGCGCGATCTCGGCCACGCCCCGGGCCAGTCCCGTGCCCGGTATGCGCTTCGTCGTCACCAGGTCGAAGGAGTAGTACTCGGGTCCGAAAGGTCCGTGTCCGCGGTCCGCCACGCTTGTGGAGCAGAGAGCCGGATCGGAGTGGCGGGTCCCCGGATGCGCACCGACCAGAGGCAGCGCGAGGGCCGCGACCACCATGAATCGCATCGCGATCAGCTTATCGGTCTGGTGACCACCGGGCGGTCCCACTGCTGGGCCGAGGAGATGTTGGGCACGCCCCAGTGCTCGCCGTTCCAGCCCTGGAAACCGTCCATCCGGAACGTCCAGAGACCGGTGGACATGTCGCTCACCACGATGAGGCCGTCCTCGTTGCGCACGTCGACGCCGAACGCGCCGTTGAACTGGGAGTAGCGATCCGTGTTCGGAGGTCCGATGTAGGTGTCGTAGTAGCCGACCGTGACCGGGTTGTGGGGATCCTGAAGGTTGAAGACCTGCAAACCGTCGAGATAGCCGGAGACGAACACGAAGGGCCAGCGCACCTCGTGGTTGTGAACGAGATTGCGCCAGTCGGCGGTGAAAGCCGAGATGGGGGAGCGGATGTTGGTGACCTCCCCTTCGAGCGCTGGCTGGAGGTCGAAGATGCGGAGCGGCGCGTACTGATACTCGGTCTCGGCGATCACGTAGCGGCCGTCGGGGCTCGGCGTGAAGGTGTGGCCGTAGCTGACGCCGCTGATTCCGGTGAGCGAGATGCGGAGCTCGGGCGCGCCCAGGTCACTGACGTCGTAGATGTAGTAGCCGCCCGTGCCGCCGCCGTAGAAACGATCCTCGCCGGTGTCGGGATGGTATCCCACGTAGAAGTCGTGATAGCCTCTTCCGCCGCCCTGCCCCAGCGGGCTCTCCGGGACGGGAACCATGCCGACGCGGGCGTTCTCCAGATCGCCCTCCGCGACCATGCCTAGGTCGTAGACCAGCGCTCCGGGTGCGCGGGCTGTGGTGAAGAGGTAGACCCGTTCGTTCGAGTGCTTGTAGATGAAGATGTTGTGGAATCCGCCCGGCATGTCCGGCTCTCGAATGCGCGCGACCTCCCGTACCGTCGTCGGATCGGGAAGGCCGGTGACGTCGAGAACCACGGCGCCGAGGTCGGAGTCGGGACCGCCCTGCCCGAATTGGAGCGACTGCACCACATAGTAGCGATCCCGCCACTTGAAGTGCTTCACGTCCATGCCGCCCGTGCGCTGGTGGAGATCCTGATCCTCGATGCGCCATTCGTAGAGGAGCTGGGGGGCCTCCGGGTCGGCGATGCTCACGATGTCGAGGCCCTTCGGACCCTCGTTCCCGTAGACCATGCGGGCTATGTACGCGAAGGGGCGGTCGAGCTCCTGCTCCACATCCATGTCCGCCACGGAGAGGCGCGGACCGAGAGGAAGGTGGCCCAGGACCTCCATGTTGTCGGAGCCCCGGTTGAGGGCCGACCAGGGCACGTCCTGCGCAACGAGGCCGCCGGTGGAGACGAGAAGGGCCGAGCCGAGGAGAGAGACGAGGCGAGAAGAGATTGTCATGCGCATCCGTGGAGCGTCCGCTGGAGGAGAAGGTCGCGGTCGATTCCGGCGCCGAGGGCCGTCCACCGAACCGGGTATCGAAGATGACCGCAGAAGGCCATCAACGCAAGTGTCGGCGACATCCCGGAGAGGCGCGCCGGTCTGACGTCGTCCCGATCCGGGATCCCGACAATGACCGAACTCCTTCAAGTTAGACGACGGTTGTGCGAAACTCGATCTCGGGATGAATTTCAGACCGGCGGCGGAGTCCGTCGCGGACCATGTCCGGGAGCTTCCCTACCGCACCCGACCGAACCTCACGTTCCGCGAACGCACGTTGGAGAGGTAGAAGCCGATCACCTCGCCGTTGCGGTCCCGTTCGAAGGCGAAGGTGAAGCCGCCGCCCGAGAAGGTGTCGCCGATCGATCTGGTCAGTTCGTGGCGTCCGAGCCGTCGCTGGCGCATCACCAGTTCGCCGTCCTCGACGGAAAGCGTGTAGAAGGTCTCGATCTCGTCGCTGAAGAACCGGCCGGAGTAGCCTTCCAGGTCCGCCGGATCCTCGGTGGCCTCGTCGTCCAGCCGGGTCGCGGGTTGATCTCCGTTCTGGTGCAGGATCGCACCTTCGACCTCGTCTTCCTCTCCCCGCAGGAAGGTCACGGAGGCCTCCACCGCCAGCAGGCGGAAAGTCGAATCGGAGGTGGGCACGATCGCCAGGCGGGGCTGCCCGGTCGCCTGAACGTAGAGGGAGTCGGACTCGCGCGTGAAGGTGAGGATGAACGCGGGCGCCGCGTCGAGAGCGTATCGGCCCGCGTACTCGTCGAAAGCGGAGGGATCGTAGGCTTCCGGGTCGAAGTCGCCGGCAAGGGAGTCCTGCTCCTCCGGCTCGCCTTCCTCCGGCCCCATATCGTCCTCGAAAAACGCTTCCGCGAGCTCGAAAGCCACATTGCTGTTGAACTGGGCGTGATTGCTCTGGACGGTGATGCCGGCGTTGATTTCGGGGTAGTACGCGAGCTGGGATCTGTGAGCGACATCCGCCCCGCCGTGATGGATGCGCTTGAGGCCCCGTTGCTCGTCGATGAAGAAGCCGTATCCGTAACCCGTCTCCTCGCCGTTGCCGAGAACGAACGAGGTCATCATCTCCGCGAAAATGTCGGGGGTGCCGACGCGGGGCTCCGCGTAGTTCTCCGCCCAGGTCTGGAGGTCGGCGATCGTGCTGTAGATGCCGCCCGCGCCGACGGCGCCGCCGAGGTCGCCGAGCTCGCGGTAACCGTCCGCGTCGGGAGTGTACCCCACCGACTGGTCCGGGACCGTGTGACGAACGTGCGGCCTCACCATCGTACCCGTCATTCCCAGCGGCCCGAACACGTTTTCCTGCATGAAGCCGTGGAAGGCTTGCCCGGAGGTGCGCTCCACGATCTCCGCCGCCAGACCGTACGCCGTGTTGTTGTAGTTCCACTCGGCCCCGGGGACGTTCTGCAACGTCGGTTGCCGCTGCACGATCTCGATGAGCTCGTCGCGGCCGATCCAGTCGCCCCTGTCGAGCCGGCGCCCGGTCATGCGCAGCAGGTTCAGGAATTCGCGCAGTCCGGAGGTATGGGTGATGAGGTGCCGGACCTGGATCACGTGGTCGAACTCCGGCAGCTCGGGAATGTGCTCCCGGATGTCGTCGTCGAGCGAGAGCAGGCCGCGCTCGGCCTGCAACATGACGGCGAAGGCGGTGAACTGCTTGGAGGTGGATCCGATGTTGGTGCGGGTCTCAGGTTCGAAAGGTATCCGATAGCCGAGGTTGGCCATCCCGTAGGTGCTGGAGAAGACAGTGCGCCCGTCCCTCCAGACCCGGACCGCGGCGCCGGGCGAGTGTTCTCCGTCGAAGCGCGCCATCATCTGGTCGGTGAGGTGGCGGGGGTCGTCGGAGACCCGCTCGTGGCGAAGAATGGTGATCCGGAAGTCCCCCGCAGCCTCGGCGCTCCCATCTTCGTCCAAGAGCTCCAGGGTGTAGGTTCCCGCCATCTCCGTCCGCCCGCTGAAACGCTCCCGTCCCGTTCCCAGTCCACCGAAGCGAGCGAGCTGCCGCCCGTCCGGATCGAGAACCCGGATCGCCACGTTGACCGAGATCTGGTCGACCTCGCCGAGCACGAAGTCGTTCTCGTCGGCTTCGAGCGTGAAGCGCGCGGTGTCGCCGGCCGCGAGCGTTCCGTCCACGGTGGCTCCCCGCGTCAGTTCGACCTGCGCGAGGGCGTCCGAGCCACCCGCCTGCACCAGGGCGAGCAGAACGAGGACGAGAGTCGCGGGTCGGGAGACGGTGCGGGCGATGGTCCGGGTTACGAGGTCCATGGATGTCGGTCTGGGTTTTCTTGGAAGATGACGAAGGTGGCGGTCGGCCACCGAGCAAACCTACGAATTCGGACCGGACGAAATTCAACCTGGTGGGAATCGCGTGGGTCGTACGACCGTGGCCGAAGGGCCCGGATACGGCGCCGGGCCGACATGCAGGCAGCTCCGGTCGGAGGTAGACTGGGCGCCATGTCCCAACCCGTCGCCAAGCTCGTCGTCGCCTTGTCCCTGGCGTTCCTCGGGTCGGTGTGCCTAGCCCCGCAGGACGAAGGCTACGAGTCCGGCTTCCAGGTGGCGGAGGCGTCCATCATCGCGGCGGCGGGTGGGCTCGCGACCCCCGCGCCACTCCGGGGGCCGGACGATCCGTGGCGGCTGGAGGTGCTCGCGCATCCGCACGGCCCCCGCGTCCTGAAAGCGCGCATCGTTGCCCCGGACGAGCAGCCCATCGCGGAGCTGGCGGTAGCGGAAGGCGGTGGCGGCGGCCCGCGGCGCGCATGGCGCGATACGGTGGTGGCGGCCCATTGGCTCATCGACGGGTGTGACCCCGGCGGCTTCCGCGATCCTTCAGACAGCCCGTGGGTGATTATGGCCTTGCTACCGGCGCTGTCCGTCCATCCGGAGGCTGTCGAATGGCTCGGGGAGCTTGAGCAGTGCATCGCTTGGGCTTTCCTCGAAAGCCTCCAGCCGATGACGAGCGCGTGAAAACCGTGGGCTGGGGGTCGATGTGTTCCAAAATGGCGGCGTGAGGGCAGCGCGGCGTTATTCCCTCGGCAGTGCTGCGAGCATCCTGCGGTCTATGAGCCCTTGAAGATTCCTGACCACGCAAGGGCCAACGGGCGGTGCTGCGAAAAGAGTCCCAGTTACTCGTCGGCGACCACGGCCTTCGCCTGAAGCACGCCTCGGGGCGTCTGGGTCCAGTCTGGTCAGTCTGACTCTCGACGACAACGAGTTGACCGGCTCTGTCCCGCCGGAGCTGGGCAACCTCGCCAAGCTGGTCCATCTGGCTCGCGACGACAAGTGTCGAATGGCGGGAATTCCGAGCGCACCTTGGGACGGCTGTACCCATTCCGCCGATGCCCACCACAGTTTCCGGCAAGCTGATCGCAGATTCAAAGCCATGCCGATCACCTTGGAGGGAGAGAGGAGGCCCGTCTACCGACGCAAATGCAGGCGCCAAGTACGCCAATATGGAACCCCGGCGTCGGTGCTGTGCAAGGAAAGTGCGGAGCCTTCTCCGAGAAACCTACGAATCCCGTTTGGCAGTACGGACTGGGCTATCACACGGGCATTCCCAGGGTCGATCACTTCCACGACGTGCTCCCAAGCTCCGGGAATACCGTCCATCGAGTACTCCCCCATTTCCGGATGCGCGTCGGCTGGAGTTCGCACGACATGCTCAGTCCAACGCGCGGATGCTCTGAATATCAAGACCCAAAGCAAACCGTTCCGATCCTCAAGAATGTCTATGATGACGGCCGGCGGCGGTCGGGAAGGGTCGATCGGCCGCTGACGTCCGTGGCTTGGGAACCAGTCCACGGGCCGGATGAACCTGTCGAGCCGCCTACCGGTCAACGGGTCCCAACGTTCGATCTCGTAACGGTTCCTGTTCGCTGCCCAAAGGGATCCGTCCCGCGAGACGGCCAGGAGTCGAAGAATCCCCTTCACCTCCTCGGACTCATCGAGCGGATAAGCCTCCGGCAGTTCGTCGAACGATTGGATGATTTGCCCGTCGAGCCCGACTGAATGAAGATAAAATCCAGCCCTTTCGCTGGTGTAATAGCCCATGTTAACCACGTATAGCGAGTCGTTCACGACCGCCGCATCCCAAAGGACTTGCCGCACGTTCAACCGGGTCGTGCGCACGACACCCCACACTTCGTCCAGCACGGTGACGCGGCCCTGGGGTGGATCGAACAAATGAACGAACCTGCCATGTGGTTTGAGCCATCGTATCCACTTGTATTCGCCAGGCCCTTCACCGTACCTCCCCACCTTCTCACTGCTGCGCCCGTCGGGCGAGTAGACCACGAACTGGTAGTCGGCTTGAGAGAATACGGCGGCCACGCTCCCATCATGGAGGCGTGCGACCACCGATATGCCGCCAATTACAGAATCGTCGTCTCTTCCGATTACCAGGTCTTCAACAGCATCAACGCGGCATTCTGCGCATGGATCGAAGACAAGCCGGGTCTCCACCTGGGCATGGGCGGCGGCACTGGCGCCGCCCATCAACACCGCCAGGACGGCTGCTCCAGTCTGGAGAGTCACAGGAGGTATCCGGCCAGGCCCGCGAGAGCGCCGTGGACCTGCCCCGCTTTCACGGACGGTTGGTTTCTGTGGTTGATGGTGTCTGATGTGGTTTCTTTTCTCGCTCTTCCA
>JAGWBQ010000024.1:0-27255 GCA_021295815.1 Gemmatimonadota bacterium
ACGAAATGGATGTGGAGACGGTGGTGGTGAAGCGGCTGCGGCGGTCGGCCCGACAAGAGAACTACCCGGAGCCGCCGAGCCAGCCGGGCGAACGCCCGCAAAACGCTCCGGCGCGCCGCCCGTAACAGCGGTTCTCCCACCGTCGCGGGCAAGCTCCCTGGCCTCTTCCATGTCGGCTTGGGACATCGTTCCGGACGACGCGAAGCGCTCCGGGCGCGAGTAGACGAGCATGATCGGAACGGCCCCGCTCCATGGGGTAAAGCGAAAAATGCGGAATCCACTGTCCAAGTCCAAGATCACGTCCTACCTCGTCGAGGACCGTCGCTGGACCCCTCTTCGCGGGTGGGTGGCCGCCCTTTGGCTCCCGGTATTCGTGTTGCTCCTCCTGACCTTCTGCGTGGACGTCGGATTTTGGAGACCCGCCGAGGCCCCGGAGACGCTTGGCTCCGAAGACACGCGGACGGTTCCGCCACCGGATGACCAGGGGAGCCTGAGGTAAGCGCCCGGCCGGTGGCATGCACCTCCAGCTCCACCTCGGCAGGCAGGTAGAGCGGATGCTGCGGGCAACCTTCCTTGGTCGTGCCGCCGAGACGATAGACCGGACCGTATCTGCGCATGATCTCCAGAACGACGCCGGCCCGGCGCCGTGCCTTGGCGGTCGCACCCCAGGCGGCTATCGCAATGTCGGCCGCCTCGGCCTCCCGTTCGATATGGGAGTCGTTCAATGGTCCAACGGGATCATCCAGCTTCCACAACCGATCCGGTCGGGTGGCCCGCGCGGCGAACAGATTCACCAATCGCATCTCGGTAGCGTCGAACCGCCGGGCGAAGCCGGTCATGCGACGAACAGTCGGATCATCGCGCGTCTCGGTCGCGGTGCTGGGGTTCAACGCACAGAACAGGACGCGTCGGGGCCGCACCACCGGGAGCGGGACCAATAGGCGAGAGAGGACGTAGCGGTACCCGGGGTCGCACGTGCTTCGCAAGCCCGACCCCTCACCTTCCCAGGGCGACGGCGATCTCTCTCACCTCGCCGGGCCCTATCCCGCAGCACCCGCCCACGGCTGCGGCGCCTGCCGCGATCCACCGCGGCGCCAGCGTGCAGGCGTCCGTTCTCCCCCTGCCGGATGGGAGAGGAGTTCCCCGTCCGTACGCATCGGCTCCGAACCCGGCGCCTCGATTCGGGTAGACTATCACCGGCAGACTCGACGCGCGGACCATGCGCTCGACCAGCCCCAGCACGATGCCCGGAGGAACGCAGTTCGCGCCTAGCGCGACGATGCCTTCCGCACCCTCGCAGATCGTGATCGCCTCCTCGATCAGCGTACCGTCGGCCAGCCTGTCCTCGTCTCGGCAACTGAAGCTGATCCACGCCCTGGCACGGGTCTCGCGTATCAGATTGGCTATGACCTCTATCTCGAGCAGTGAAGGAACGGTGTCGAACGCGAGGAGGTCGGCCCGACTCTCCACAAGCGCCTCGAGTCCGGGAAGGTGAAACGCCGTCAGCTCATCGGCGTCGACCCCGTACCTGCCGTCGTACTCCAACCCGTCCGGAAGCCAGGCGCCGTAAGGCCCCACGCTCGCGGCGACCAGCGGAGGCGACCGACCCGCCGGCGACCGTTCGGCGACGAACGCATCCCGTTCGGTCACGGCGAGCTCGACACCCAGACGGATCAGATCGGAGGCCTCGTCCCGACCGAAACCCGCGTCCAGCAGAGCCGCGAAACTCGCCTGGTAGCCGACCGTCGAGATGATGTCGGCCCCGGCATCGAGGAAGGCGCGGTGTACGCGGCGCACCGCCTGGGGCGCCTGGAAGATCGCCCCACCCGACCAGAGCGTGGGATGGTGCACGTAGCCCTCGGCCTCCAACGCAGTCGCCGAACCGCCGTCGAGCACGAGCGGGGCGGGGCGTCCCAGCAGACGCACCTTACCGCCCATCGGAACCGTCGCGTTCATCGACGATGACCTCGGCGTCGGCGGTGATGGTCCCTGGAGCCACGACCTGGACCGCAGGACGCACGCGGGACGCGTCTCCGACTTGGACGGCAAGCCTCGCCTTCCAACCGTCATCCACTTCGGCACCGATAGCGGGCTCGACCAGCACCGTGAAGAGGTCGCGCCCGTCCGGCCCGGTAGCGACCGAGGCCCGCCACCGACCGACGAGAGCATCGGAGGCGAGCTCGGCACCGAGCTCCCGGGGGTGGACGAACATCCCTCTCACCTTGACCCCTGCTCCCACCCGTCCGAGGAAGCCGGTCAGACGAATACCCTCGCGTTCGCAACCGCAACGGTCGCGGGTGAGCGCCGAAAGGTCGCCGGTCGCGAAGCGGAGAAGCGGATAGGTCGGATTCGGGCTGGTGACGACGACCTCGCCGACCTCGCCCGGGGCCAGCGGAGCGCCGGTTCCGGGGTCCACGATCTCGATCACCTTGTCGGTGGGTACGTGCCAGCCGTCGTGCCACAGGCATTCGAAACCGAGCAGACCGGCGTCGGCGGTGCCGTAGGCCTGGTAGACGTCGACCTCGAACTCGTCCCGGATCCGTCGGCGCAGCCGGACCGGAAGGGGTGCCGCAGTGACGAGCGCCCGCCTGAACGGCATTCGCCCGACCTCCCTCATCCGCTCCAACAGGGAGAGCAGGAACTGCGGCGTGCCCGCGTATCCGGCCGCGTCGGCTGCGAGCGCCGCCGCCACCTGGTCGTCGATTTTCGCGGACCCGCCCGGAATCGGGACGCAGCCCGCCGCGCGCAGTCCGGAGTCGAGCATCGCCCCGCCCGGCGTCAGGTGGTAGGAGAGCGAATTGAGTACCACGTCACCTCCCAGAAAGCCTCCGGCCTTCACCGCCGCGCTCATCCCCCAGTAATCTTCGGCGCGACCTTCGGGGTCGTTGATGGGTCCGGGCGAACGAAAGACGCGGGCCAAGTTCCTCACCGGCACCGCGAGCATCCCTCCGAAGGGAGGATCGGCCGCATGGAGCGCCGGAAGATCGTCCTTGGAGAGCGGAGGAACGGCGGCCAGATCCGAGACGCCTCGCACGTCTCCCGGCCTCACGCCGGTGCGGTCCAGCCGGTTCGCGATCTCCCGACTGCGATCGGCCCCGTAGCGGACCGTCTCGACCGCCAGCGCGTCCTGCCGCGCCTCAAAGCTCATGACGACGGTCTTCCCTGTATCCTACAGTGGTCACGACAGCCACCGCTTCCGGCGGCGGTAGTGTTTGGCCGAGCGATACGAGCGCCTGCCGCCTTCGCCCATCCCCAGATAGAATTCCCGGACGTCCTCGTTCACGCGAAGCTCGTCCGCGGCGCCTTCGAGCACGACGCGCCCGCCCTCCATGACGTACCCGAAATCCGCCACGGCCAGAGCCATGCGCGCGTTCTGCTCCACAAGAAGGATGGTCACGGATTCCTCGCGGTTGATACGGATGAGGATATCGAAGATGCTCTCCACCAAAATGGGGGCCAGCCCCAGCGAAGGTTCGTCGAGGAGGAGCAGGCGGGGCGAAGCCATGAGGGCGCGGCCCGTGGCGAGCATCTGCTGCTCCCCTCCGGAGAGGTTCCCGGCGAGCTGACCGATTCTGGTTTTCAGCGCCGGAAAGTAGTGGAAGATCCGTTCGAGCTCACCCGCTCCCCGCTCTCGGCGCACGTGCGCGCCCACCAGAAGATTCTCGCGCACCGTAAGGTGTTGGAAAACCCGACGTCCCTCCAGTACCTGGGAGATGCCCATTTCGGCGATCCGGTGTGCGGCCCTATGCTGAATCTCGGTTCCGGCGTATTCGATCCTGCCGTCCGCGACCTCTCCGTCCTCCATCGGGAGAAGGCCCGAGATCGCCCGCAGGGTCGTGGTCTTGCCGGCCCCGTTCGATCCGAGCAGCGCCACTATCTCGCCCTCGCCCACCTCGAGCGAGAGTCCGCGCAGCACGAGAATGACTTCGTCGTACCGGACCTCGACATTGTTGAGAACCAGAGCCGGGTCGGGGCGGGCCGGCGGGCCGGAGTCGGCGGGTGCGATATCGTCGGTCGCGGAGGTCGCTGATCGTCCCATCGGTCGGGACGGCTGTGACCGATTCGCCGACTCCGGTGGCCTCTTCGCCAACGTATCCTAGAAGTCGTGTACGATGGGCTTGCCGGGTACGCCCTTCCCGTCGTCGCGTGCCGCACCGTCATCGGTGCGCTTTGGAATGTCTTGCCGGTCGCTTATCGGTCCAACGGTGCGACGGACGTGGCCGAGCCTTCGGCCCACCAGCTTGACGGCCAGAGGCGACAGGTCGATGCCGGCCCATTCTCGCCCGAGCGTCTCCGCCGCCACGCACGTGGTCGCGCATCCGCAAAACGGGTCGAGCACCATGTCTCCCGGGTTGCTGGAGGCTTCGACAACGCGGGTGAGCAGACCGAGCGGCTTCTGCGTGGGATACCCCAATCGCTCGGCGGAATTGCCCTTGATGATCGAGACATAGATCACATCCGACTGGGTCTTGTACTCACGATCGAAGTCGAAGAGGACATCGTCGTCGCGCAATTGCCGTCCCAAGTTCTTCGCCACTCTTCGGATACGTCGCAGAACGAGCTTGTCCTTCGAATCCTTGACCGCTCCGTACAAGACCCGATTGCCGCTCAAATGCCGCCGGTACCGCCTTCGGTATTCCGACTCGGCGCCCTTGATCGGATTGAAAGTGAAATTGTCCGACTTGGTGTAACGCCAAATGGTGTCGTGGTTGCGCGGGAAATTCCGGCTCGTGTTGGACATCTTTCCGTAACGCCAGATCACCTCGTTCCGCAGATTCGACGGACCGAACACGGCGTCCAGAAGAATGCGAAGATAGCTGTTGGCTGTCGGATCGCAGTGGACGCAGATGGTCCCCGTCGGTTCCAGGATCCTGTGCATTTCGAGCAACCGAACGGCCATCATGACGAGGTATGACTTCATGCCCGCGCTATGCGTGACGCCAGCCGCCTCGATCGCGGCGTATGCCCGAGGTTCACGGTCGGCGATCTCGCCATACCAGGCGAGGTCCGCGTCGTCGAGACTCCATGTGTCCTTGAAGGCCGCACCCGCCGCCTCGCTTCCCGTCGGCGAGGAATAGTTGCGGTCGGACTTGAACGGCGGGTCCAGGTAGATCAGATCCACGCATTCCGAGTTGATCCCTCGAAGGATTTCGAGGTTGTCCCCCGTCCATATGGTGCGATTGGCGAAATTCGGCCTCACGTCGTCCTCGGCGACGTCCGCCCGTAGGTCCGCAGGTCCTTCATCGAACTTCTCCTCCAGCTTCTGCCTCGGAATCAGGGGTGGCGTCGGCTTCGAGGAAATCGGTCATCGGACTCCAGGCCCCCTGCTCGACCCGGTAAATGCGCAATCCCTTGGCGCCCCGGTGATCGGTGGGGGTAAAGGTGACCGGCATCGCCACGCCGCCCATGTCGAAATCGGTGATGCCCTCCAGTGCTCGCCGGATGTTTTCGCCCACAAGCTCCTCGCCCGACGCCAGGACCCGCTCCATCGCCTCGGCGAAGACCGCGAAGGTCCACCAACCCTGCGTGAAGGCGTTCGTCCTTTCTTCCACGTCATCGCCCCGGGCTGCCAGATAACCCTTGATCACCCGCGTTCCGGGCACGTCCGCGTTGGGTGGTGGGAAAGGCATCGCGCCCATGACGCCTTCGGCGGCCTCTCCGGCGAGATCGACGAACTGGCGGTTCGCGCACCAGTTCAGACAAATGAAGGTCGCTTCGAACCCGAGGCTCCGCGCATTGCGCATGGCGCGGGCGGCGGGGTCGGAGGTGTTCTGGAAGATGACGTACTCCGCACCGGCCTGGCGAGCTCGAATCAGCTCCGACGTGAAATCCACCGCACCCCGCGGCATCGGATGGAGGCTGAGCTCGATCCCGCGAGACTCGGCGAACTCTTCCCCGCCCTGGCGCGCCGGGGAAAGGCCGAAGGGGCTGGCGTTGTGCAGCAGGGCCACCGCAGGCGCGCCTTCGTCGTGATTGCGGGCGATCCAATCGAGCGCGATGCGGAACTGGTCGCTGTAGCTGGCGGCCAAGAGGAAGTTGTACGGCGCCTCGCTCGGATCTCCGAGGCGGTGGGAGAGCGAGGCCGAACTGAACGGAATCTCGTCGTCGCGAACGCGGGTGGCGAGCGCCTCGGTGTCGCCGGTCCCCCACCCCATGAAGACGACCGCACCTTCGCCGACGAACTGCGAGTAGAGCTGTTCGGCACGGGCTACCTGGTAGCCGTAATCCTGGAAGAGTAGATCGATGCGGACCCCGCTTCCTTCCGTTCCGTCGCCGCCGATGCCGCCCCTCGAGTTGGTCCAGTCCGCAAAGCCGCGCACGCCGGCGGCGTAGTCGACTCCCACGTCGGCGGTCGGGCCGGTGAGATCGAAGATCGCGCCGACCGTGACGACGTCGGCTGTGGTTTCGTCGGCGGTTTCGCCGCCCGGGCAGCCGAGGGCCGCACCGCTGAAGGCTGCGAACGCCAGCATCGGGAGGAGCGAGCGAGCTGCGCGTAGGCGCTTCGGGCCGGCGTTCCTTCGCAGGTCGGGCTCGGTCGGGGGCAGGTCCGAGGCGGAGGGTCTCATGGCGCGAAAGATATGCCCGTCCCGCCCGCGTCTCAAGCTCGGCAAGCGGGTTCTTCGAACGCGATGCTCCCGCACCCCCGCGTCACCCCTTCCGATACGCGAACGGCCACACGTCGAAGTAGTCCTTCGCGTTGCGCCACAGCTTGGAGAGGCCCTTCGGCTCGAAGATCAGGAAGAGGACGATGACGACGCCGAAGATCGCCTGCTGGAGGTAGGGAAGCATACGGGTCACGCCTGGAGCCGAGTCCTGGATGGCCATGCCGGCGTTCGAGACCAGCGCCGGCAGCAGAGTGATGAGCACGGCGCCGAAGAACGCCCCGCGTATCGATCCCAGACCGCCCACGATGATCATGGCCAGATAAGCGATGCTCGTCTCCACGGTGAATCGTTCCCAGGTCACGATGGTCCGGTAGTAGGCTATCATCGCGCCGGCCAAGCCCGCGATGAACGACGAGGTGGCAAAGGCGAGCAGCTTGGTACGGAACACGTCCACCCCGATCACGCTCGCCGCCACGTCCTGATCGCGAACGGCGACGAAGGCCCGTCCCACCCGCGAGCGGAAGAGGTTGGCCGCGAAGAGCGCCGTCGCCCCGGCGAGGATCGCTCCGAACCAATAGAAGTTGAAGCCGGTGTTGAGCCGGATGCCGAAGAGGGTGGGGGCGGTAAGCACCAGCGCGTCCGTGCCTCCGGTGAGCGCGGTCCAGTGAGTCATGGCCCATTCGACGATCTCCTGAGCCGCCAGAGTGGCGATGGCCAGATAGAGCCCCTTGAGCCGGAGCGAGGGTAGGCCGATTACGATCCCTACCAGCGCCGAGACCGTGCACGCCAGGGCGATTCCGACGCCCCAGGGAAGTCCGAGGTTGAGGGTGAATAGCCCTGCGGCATAGGCCCCGACCGCCATGAACGCGCCCTGGCCGAGAGAGATCTGACCGGTGTATCCCACCAGGATGTTGAGTCCGATCGCCCCGACGGTGGCTATGGCCGCCTGATTGGCGAGGTCGAGCCAGTACGGGCTGGCGAAGAACGGGAATACCGCCACGAACAGCACGAGGAGCCCGAGTCGGACCCGCTCGACGGGCGTGCGCCTGAGACCCATATCGGACTCGTAGCGAGTGTGGAAGACACCGCACTCGAAGCTCACCCGACCCTCCTCGCCACCGCCCTCATACTCGCTCGATCTCCACTCTGCCGAAGATCCCGTAGGGCCGGAGCATCAGCACGAGCACCAGAACCGCATAGGGCAGCACCAGATTGAGACCGCGGCCCAGGTAGCCGCCCGCGTAGGCCTCGAGCAGCCCTATCGTCGCGCCGCCGACCACCGCCCCCCGGATCGAGTCGAGTCCGCCCAGGATTACGACAGGAAAGACGCGCAGGCCGATGGTGGCCACGTTGGGCGTGACGCCGACGATGCTCCCCAGCATGATCCCGCCGATCGCCGCCGCGGCCGCCGCGAGTCCCCAGGCCAAACCGAATACTCCTGGGATGTTGATGCCCAGGCTGAGCGCCGCCTGACGGTCGTCGGCAATGGCGCGCATGGCGAGGCCGTCGCGGGTATGTCGGAAGAACAACCAGAGCGCGGCCAGGACGGCCAGTGCGATAGGCACGATGAGAAGTCGGGCCGTCGAGAGGGTCACCGGTCCGATGGCCGTGGTGCCGGTCGGGAGCACCGAGTCGATGGAGCGGGGCGACACTCCCCAGACCGCGTGCACCAGGCCGCGCAGGACCGAGGAGAGGCCGATGGTCACCATTATCGTCGAGATGACGGGTTCGCCGATGAGCGGACGGAGGACGAGGCGTTCGATCAGGAGGGCGGCCGCAACCGCCCCGAGCACGGTGAGCAGCACGCCCAGGCTGGTGGGGAGCCCGAGCTGCACGACGGAGAAGAAGAGCAGGTAGGTACCGAGCAGGAGGAAGTCGCCCTGTGCGAAGTTGATTACGTCGCTCGCCTTGTATATGACCACGAAACCGGCGGCCGCGAGGGCGTAGATCATCCCGGTGCTCAGGCCGGAGAGGGTGAGCTGGAGGAAGACGTCCAAGCCGATCAGCGTTGCGGGTCGGACCGATACGCGCCACGATCCGGGGGAGCCACGCGCAAGTCGCAGATCCGAAGTTCGTTGGACACCGTAGCCGTCCGTCCGTCCTGATAAGTGATCCGGGTCGAGACTCGCACGCTCTCCTCGTCGCTGCGCAGCGCGGCGATCAGCTCGCCGAACCGGTCCGCGATGTGGCGTCTGCGCACCTTGCGGGTGCGGGTCAGTTCGGCGTCGTCGGCGTGCAGTTCCTTGTGCAGGAGGAGGAAGCGGCGGATGCGAGCCGGCTCCGGCAGCTCCCGGTTCACCTCGGTCGCGTGAGCGCGGACGAGCTCCCGCACCTCGCCCTGCAGCGCGAGATCCGTGAAGGTCGTGTAGGGGATGCCGCGCCGTTCCGCCCACTGTCCGACGTTCTCCGGGTCGATGGCGACCAGAGCCGTTACGAAGGGCGCGTCTCCACCGCCGAAGACCACGGCCTCGCGCACGTAAGGGCTGAACTTGATCTTGTTCTCGACGAACTGGGGTGAGAATACGCTGCCGTCGGGAAGCTTCATCACGTCGGCGAGCCTGTCGATCACCACGAGATGGCCGTCCTCCTCGAGGTAGCCGGCATCTCCCGAGCGCAGCCAGCCGTCCGCGAAGGCCTCGCGGGTCGCCTCCGGGTTGCGGAAATAGCCTTTGAACACAGCGGGGCTGCGGCAGAGGATCTCCCCCTCTTCGGATATGCGGATCTCGGTCTCGGGGAAGGGCGTTCCCACCGTGTGGAAACGGATGTCGCCGTCGCGATGAACGACCGAGATGCCCGATACCTCGGTCTGGCCGTAAAGCTGCTTGAGATTGACGCCGACGGCGTGGAAGAAGCGGAAGACGTCGGGCCCCAGGGCGGCGCCGCCGGTGTAGGCGCGCTTCACGCGGCCGAGACCGAGCTGATCGCGGATTCTTCCCAGAACGAGCAGGTCGGCCAACTTCAGCCTCGTGCGGGACCAGAGTCCGGGCGGACCTCCGTTGGAAAGCCGGACCTCCTCGCCCCGCTCCATGGCCCAATCGAAGAACTTCCTTCTGAAGGGGGTGGTGTCCTCGGCCAGGACCTGGATGTCCGAGACCATGCCCTCCCAGATGCGAGGCGGCGACATGAGAAAGGCCGGACCGATCTCGCGCATGTCGGCGCGCGCTGTTGCGGCGCTCTCGGGGAAATTCACCTTGAAGCCCACCAGGAGCGAGCTGGCGACACCGACCATCTGCTCGCCGATCCACGCCAAAGGCAGGAAGGAGACGAACTCGTCTTCGGGCTCGGCCGGGTCGACTCTCCTCAACTGAGCCGCCATGGCCAGCAAGTTCGCGTGCGAGAGCTCGGCCAGCTTGGGAACGCTGGTAGTGCCCGAGGTCGCCGAGAGCAGCGCCGTGTCGTGCGCGGAGAGCGAGCCCAGGCGGTCCGCGAACTCCCCCGGCCGCTCGCTGCCCCGGCGGGAACCGGCCCTCTCCACCTGCCCGAAGGTCGTGAGAGCGCGGTCGCGGTAGCCGTGCAGGCCTTGCGCGTCGTGGTAGACGATCTTTGTGACGCTCGCGACCCGTTCCTTCGCCTCCAGCATCTTGTCGACCTGCTCCTGGTCCTCGGCGACCACCACCGCAGGCTCCGCGACTCGGAGCATCGCGACCACCTCGTCGACGATGGAGTCCTGATAGAGGCCGACGGGAACCGCGCCGACGGACTGAGCGGCGAGCTCCGCGATCATCCATTCGGGCCGGTTGTCGCCGATGATCGCCACCCGGTCGCCGCGATCCACTCCCAACTCCAGGAGTCCTAGGGCGAATGCGCGGACCCGCGCGCCGTAATCCCCCCAGGCGATCTCCCGCCAGATGCCGAACTCCTTCTCTCTGAGCGCGACCGCATCCGGAGTTTCGGCGGCCCTGCGCGCGAGGAGACCGGGGAGGGTGGAACTCACGCGTCCGCCTTCGCACGCCCCAGATAGGCGTCGATGACGGCCGGTTCGCTCCGCACCTCCCCAGGAGGACCTTCGGCGATCTTGCGTCCGAAATCCATGACGGCCACGCGGTCCGAGATGTCCATGACGACGTCGATGTCGTGGTCGATCACAAGCACGGTCACGTCCCGTTCCTCGTTCACGTCGAGAATGAAGCGGGCCATCGACTCCTTCTCTTCGGCGTTCATCCCCGCCGTGGGTTCGTCGAGCATGAGCAGGACGGGATCCGCGGCGAGCGCCCGGGCGAGCTCCACCAGCCGCTGGCGGCCATGGGCGAGGCTGCCGACCTCTCGGTTGCGCAAGGCCTCGAGCCCCAGAAAATCCAGGATCTCCTCCGCGACCGCCCGATGCGCGATCTCGGCGCGCCGCTGGCTCGGGAGGAAGAGCCCTCCGCTCAAGACGCCCCCCGGCATGTGCGCGTGGCGGCCCAACAGGAGGTTGTCGAGCACAGTCATGTGCTTGAAGAGCTCGATGTTCTGGAACGTGCGGGCCAGCCCGAGTTCGGCCCTGCGATGAGGCGGCAGCCGCTCGAGCCTGTGGCGTTCTCCGTCCCTCCCTCGCAGGGCGACGCTGCCCGCCTGAGGACGGTAGAGGCCGGATATGCAGTTCAGGATGCTAGTCTTTCCGGCGCCGTTGGGGCCGATCAGCGCGAACAGTTCGCCCTTTCGCACCTCCAGGGAGACCCGGTCGAGCGCCCGCACTCCCCCGAAGCCCAAGCTGAGCTCACGGAGCTCGAGAAGCGATTCGGCCACTGCTGGAAGCGGCGCTCCCGGACGCTGAAGTGCGGGTGGACGGTCTCGGGCGAGAAGGCCCGCTCAGCTTATCGGCCTCCTGCGACGCAGTACGAAGAGTCCCTCCTGCATGCTGGTCACGATCACCGTGCCGCTCTCGAAGTACGGATAGACGCTCCAGGCGCCGCCGAACCCCGGTCCTTCGGTAAGGGGCGCCGTGTCGAACTTGCCGACCTCGCGCGGGTTGAGCGGGTCCGAAATGTCGAGCACGTGGAGTCCGTAGCGGTAGTTCGCCTGGTAGACGAAGCCGTCCTTGATGTAGAGATTGTGCGCGCTCGCCGGAAGCGAGCCCATGAACTCCCTGGCCAGAATCGGATCTTCCAGATCGCTCAGATCCCAGATCAGCGTGCGCGTGGTCTCGACAGCGCCCGCTATCACGTCGGATTCGTCGTCCTGGTAGAAGTAGCGGTGGTCCGGCGTGAGCCAGCCCTGGTGTATGTAGGCGGCGTCGGGCGAGGTCGCCCGGGCGATGTGGGTCGGGCTCTCCTTGTCGGTCACGTCGGCGATCTCGAAGCTGCGTCCGTTGGAGTTCAGACATATCTCACGTCCGAGGTAGCGTTCGTCCGGTCCCCGATAAGTGACGCACTGGGAGTCGTGGGTGCCGCTCTCGTCACGGTAGCAACCCACGAACTCGGGAGACCTGGGATCGTTGATGTCGATCATGTGCAGGCCGCCACCACAGGACTCGCGCCCGCCTCCGCTCCCGACCGCGTAGGCGAATCCCGTCTCCTCGTTGATGACGATGTTGTGGGAGCTGGCCACGCCGCGGTAATGGACATCGGGTTCGAAGATCACCGGCATCTCCTCGCGCCGGATGTCGCGCAGACGGGTGAGATCGAGCACCTGCATCCCGTGATCGCCGGCCCCGTCGGCGACGATGAAGGCGTGGTCCTTGTAGGTCTTGATGTCGCGCCAGAGCTGCGAAGGCGGCGTTCCCCTCGGCTTCGGCAGATCCCCGACCAGGATCGGGTTCGTCGGGGCGGTGATGTCGATGAAGGAGGTTCCGTCGTTACGGCCCACCAGCGCGTATTCCCTGCCGGTCACCGGATCGGTCCAGCCCCAGTTGTCGTTGGCGCGGACGCCTCGAGCGCTCCCGTTGCCCTTGAGGATCGAACCGGGAACGTAGGCGAGAAGCTCGACCTCGTCGCAGTCGAAGGGGCCGGCCCGGCCGTCGGTGCAGTGGCGCTCCTCGCCGACCAAGGGTGCGATGAAGTCGGGGGCGCTGACGAGCATGCCCGCGCTCGACCACTCGCCTCGCTCGCCCTCCTCGAACAGGTGGACGGAGCCGGCCCGGTGGTGCATGCCCGGGGCGGTGACGGCCACGACGCCGTCGGCCCCAGCCACCAGGCCGCCGAAGCGGTCTCGCTCGACCGTCTCGTCGGTCGGCAGGCGGACGCGGCGCGGCGTAGGCGGATCCGCCCGAACCAGGGCGTTCTCGAAGACCCATGCGGAGCCGGTCTCTTCGCCTCGCGCGTTCGGGCTGCCCACCCAGATGGCGTCGCCGACAACCGCGACCGATTCCCCGAAGCGGTCTCCGCCCGCTCCCTCCGCGGCCTCCAGCTCGTCGGCCACCAAGGCCCATCCGTCCATCCAGGAGTATACGAAGACGATGCCGCGGTTCTCTTCGTAGCCCGGAGCCCCGACCAGAGCGAACTCGTCCAGAGCCGATATGGAGCTGCCGAAGCCAGCGTTGACCGCCGCCGCGTTCTCGAGCGCGGCCGCCTCGGCCCACTCGCCTTCGGAGAGCGAGAAGTGATAGACTCTTCCGGATCCGGCGGTCTCGGCATCCGCTCCCCACGCGGGGGCGCCGACCAGGAGTCCGTTCGCGGTCAGGGCCATGGCCGCCCCGAAACGGTCGCCCGGGGCGCCGTCCGAGGGCCTGAGCTCGCCTTGGCGGGTCCATTCGCCGTCTTCCAGGCGGTAGACGTGCACGACGCCTGCCGGAGGAGGTTCGTCCGCCTGGTTCCGCCCTCGGCCGCCGGCCGGTCCGGGAGCGCCGACCATCAGCCACCCGGCGTCGGCGGCCAGGGAAATGCCGAAATCGGTTCCGCAGTAGCCGTCGAAGCTGCAAGAGGGCGAGAAGCCGGCCAGGTGGTCGCCGGCGATCTCGGAGTCGTGCCGCCATCCGTCGCCCGAACGGGTGAAGACATGGATGGGTCCGCCGCGCTGGCCGACGAAGAGGTGTTCACCGGAGAGCGAGAGCACGGTCCCGAAACCGTCGGCGACCTCGGAATCGGGCGCGTTGAGCACGGCAGCCTCCTCCCAGCCGTCCGTGACCTTCCGATAGGTGTAGACCGCGCCGGGTCGAAAGGTGGTGGTCGGTTCGGCGACGATCACCTCGTCCGCGGTGACCACTACGGAGTGTCCGAAGGCGCCGGACTGGGCCGACATTGAGATCGGCGCGAGGAGCGCCAAGACCGCGGAGGTGGCGAACAGAGGGGCGAAACGGCGGGCGGGACTCTCTTTCATCAGGTAATCTCGATTGAGGGCGACGGACTTCGGTCGTCGGTGGGCAGGTATTGAATATATCTGCCATACCCGCCTCTCGCGCCATTCCGAAGCGGCTGCCGGCAACCGTCGCGAAACTCGCGCGAGCTCCTAAAGCGGCGTTCGAATGCCGTGGGAGGTTTCGCTTAAGTCTTCAACTGCAAGGCAAGTCGCCGGAGAGTCTCGACCTCGGTCCCGGTCAGAATCCGGTCTCCCTGCCGCGCCTTCGCCAGCAGACGTTCGACCTCCTCCCTGTTTACGGCGTGCAGGGTATCGAGATCGACCTTGGACCAGTACTCGACCTCCGATGCCGTCATCTTGGTGAGGATGTCTTTGGTATCCTTCACGATGGCTTTGTATTGTCGTTGCTTGGCCTGGTACTTGAGGCGCAGCGTTCGCAGGTAGACTCCGGCGCAGAGAGCGCCGCCGAAATGAGCCAGGTGCGCGACGTTCGAGCCGGACTGGGCCGTTATCCCCGCGAACAGGGCTCCGAAGACCAGCACGGAGGCCAGCAACCAGGCAGGCACCGGTACGACCATCCACAGGTAGATGCGCTCGCGAGGCCAAAGCATCGCGAAGCAGATGACAATGCCGTAGATGGCGCCCGACGCACCGATCACCGGCGGCACCGCGCTACCCAGGATCAGCGGTAGAAAATGGAAGACGGCTCCGCCGATCACACCCCAGGCATAGAGCTGGAGGAAGGAACGCGAGCCGAGTCGGTCCTCGAGGCGCGGGCCGAAGAAGAAGAGCCCGATCATGTTGAAGAGAAGGTGCATGAAACCGCCGTGGAGGAACGCGTAGGTCACGAGAGTCCACGGCCGGACGAGGAATTCCGCGCCCGGAACCAGCACGAAGTTGTTGAGGAGCTGCCCCGTGCCCGGCAGGTAACCGAGCATGTAGAGGGCGACATTGATGCCGATCAGTCTCCCGACCCACTTGGTAAGCACTTAGCGGACCGTTCCTTGGGAATCGCCTGCCGAAGGGGCGGGCGCCTCGTTCGGAACGCCGGGTACTTCGCCCGGTCCTTCCCCCGGCGCCTCTCCTCCAACGAAGGGCAGGTCGTCTCTCGTGCCCCAGTCGTGCCATGAACCGTCGTAGAATCTGACCTCCCTACCGAGGCTTCGGGCGGCGAGGTAGCTGTAGCTGGCTCGCCAGCCGACCATGCAGTAGACGACCACGGTGTCGCCGGCGGGCGCGGAAGCCGCCTGGAAAAGAGCCTCGAGCGAATCTTTCGAGTGCATCCAGGGAAGCGGTCGCGATTCGATTAGCTCCTCCCAGTACATCTGATGCGCACCCGGGATGTGGCCGGGGTTGGCCATCCCACCCATGCCGCCGTCATTACCCGTGTACTCGTCGTCCGGGCGGGCGTCCACCAAGGCCAGCCCCTCGTTCCCGAGTCTCTCGGCTATCCAGTCGGCCGACACCATGATGTCGCTCCGCGGCGCCAGGCTCACTTCGCCCCGAGGGGTCGAGCCCGACTCCACGCCGCTCGTCAGCACCGGGTGGCCCAGTTCCTGCCAGCCTCCCAGCCCACCGTCGAGCACCGAGACGGCACCGTCATAGCCCATCGCTTCCAGGGTCAGGAAAGCTCGGGAAGCGAAGAGCGGGTTGTGGGAATATAGGACCAGGTGGTCTCCGTCGTTCACGCCGGCGAGTTCGAGAACCCCCTCGACCGCGTGAGCCGGACGCATCTCGGTGCCCCATCCCTGCTCGCCGTCCCAGACGAGGGAATCGAGGTCGAGCAGGCGAGCGCCCGCGATGTGGAGAGAATCGAAGCGGTCTCCGCCGAAGTCGGCATGCAAGACGCGCACGCCTCCCGCGCCGCGCTCGAGAAGCCAATCCGGCGAAACGATCGGCTCGGTCACCCGAACCTCCGTTCGGGGTTCCGCGCAAGCGACCGAAAGCGCCGAAGCGAACGCGAGCGGCAACTTCGTCACGACCCTGCGTAGGGTATTGGTGTAGACCATGCCTATTGCAAATTGGAGGCTTAATTCGTATCGAAGGAGTAACCCCTAACGCCCTGTTCGTTCTCACTTTCCCATGACACCAATCAACCCGCTGCTCGAGAGCTCATGGCCGGTTCCCTTCACGTCGATCGCCACTGAACACGTGGTACCCGGAATCCGCCGGGCGATCACCGAAGCGGAAGCCGAAGTCGAACGGATATCGGCGTCCACCGAAGGGCCGACCTGGGAGAACACCTTCCTCGCTCTGGAAGACGCGATCTGGCGGCTCAACAGACGTCTGGCTCCGGTCACCCATCTGGTCGCGGTAGCCGAGAGCCCCGGGCTTCGGGAAGCCTACAACACCGTGCTTCCCGAGATCACGGCCTTCCATACCGACCTCTTCCTCCGGGAGGATCTCTGGGAGAGGGTGCACGTCTTCTCCACCGCCGGAGCGCCGCTCTTCGACCAGGTCGGGAACCGTCACCTGGATCGCACCGTCAGGGCCTTCAAGAGAGCAGGCGCTCAGTTAAGCCTCGAAAACAAGGCGAAACTCCGCGAGGTGCGCGTAGAGCTGTCCGGGCTGGAGCAGAAGTTCGCCGAGAACGTGCTCGACGCCACGGCCGCCTACGAACTGGTGGTTGAAGACGAAAGCCGTCTGGAAGGCATTCCGGCCGATGCTCTGCGCAGGGCCCGGATCCGGGCCGGCGATAGGGCCGGCTGGGCGTTCGGACTGGATCAGCCCGCCGTGGAAGCCGTGCTCAAGTACGCCCGCGACCGCGAGCTCCGCCGCGAAATCTTCATGGCCTACTCCACGCGCTGTCGGGAAGGGGAAAACTCGAACGTCGCCCTTCTCGCCCGCATCCTCAACCTACGGGAAACCCTCGCCCATCTGCTGGGCTACGCGGACTTCGCGGACTACCAGCTCGAGGAACGCATGCTCACCTCCGGGAAGGAGGCCCTGAAGTTCGAAGACGAACTTTTCGAGCGCTCTCTCCCGTACTACGAGCGCGATCTGGCGCAACTTCGCGAGCGAGCGGCCCGGGAGGGCTTCGAAAGCCTCGAGCCTTGGGACACCGCCTTCGTCATCGAGCTGCTTCGTCGCGAGGAATACGATCTCGACGCCGAGCTCCTCAGGCCCTATTTCCCTCTGCCGCGCGTTCTGGAGGGGCTCTTCGCTATCGCGCGCCGGGTCTTCGGCTTCGTCGTCGAGCGCGTGGACAACGACGACGTATGGTATCCGGATGTCGAGTACTACGAGGTGCGGGATATTCGAGGAACGTTGCTGGGCGCATTCTACGCGGACTGGTTCCCACGTCCTGAGAAGCGTCAAGGCGCCTGGATGTGCGATCTGGTCACGGGCGAGCGGCTCCCGGACGGGGGCTTCGCACCGCATCTGGCAGCGGTCTGCGCCAATTTCGCTCCCCCTGACGGCGATGCGCCTGCACTCCTGCGCCACCGCGACGTGTGCACGGTCTACCACGAGTTCGGCCACCTTCTCCACCACATCGCCTCCCAGGTCGAGATCCGTTCCCGCGCCGGCATCAACGTGGCCTGGGACTGGGTCGAGCTCCCGAGCCAGCTCATGGAGAACTGGGCATGGGAAATCGAGGCGGCGGGTGTGATCTCAAGCCACCACGAGAACGGCGAACCGATCCCCGACGAGCTCTTCGGACGCCTCGAGCGCACGCGCACCTTTATGGGCGGTTGGGCGATGATGCGTCAGCTCGCCTTCGGCTGGATAGATCTCAAGCTGCACACGTCCATCGCCAGGGGACTGCGCACGATCGAATCCGGACTTGCCTCGGCCAGGACCGCCGGCGACGGCGACGCCATGTCCGACGCCTTGGACCCCGAGGGACTGACCCGCCTCGCCGGCGCGTCGCTGATGGCGGAGGTCGAAGGCCGTCTCCAGAGGTTCATGCCGGAGAGTTTCGCCGCCTACCATCCGATCGCGTCGTTCCTGCACATCTTTTCCGGCGGCTACGCTGCCGGATATTACAGCTACATGTGGTCTGCGGTACTCGACGCCGATGTCTTCTCCCGCTTCAGAACCAACGGCATTTTCAACTCCGAGGTCGGGAGCGACTATGTTGACAGCATTCTGAGCCGCGGAGACTCGGCTCGCCCCAGCCTGCTCTTCAGGGCCTTCATGAACAGGGGGCCCGACACCTCGGCCCTGCTCGAACGAGAGCTGGGCAGCCTCACCGACTCACCCCACCCCGCGAAGACATGAAAGCCAGAGTCAACCTCCTCGCCCTCCTCTCCCTCACCCTCGCGGCGGCGGCCTGCGACTCCTCGAGGCTGACTTGGGGAGACGGCAACAGCATCATAGTCACCATGCGCCCCGATCTCTGGACGGAGGTGCAAGACGACGTGTACTCGAACCTCGAGACCACGACCTACACGGTGCGGGACGAGAAGAATTTCACCGTGACCTACGCCGACCCGAGCGACGAGGACTGGCGCAATCTGAGGCGTTTCAGAGTGATGCTCGTGGTGGGCAGGGCCGACGACTGGTTCATGCAGGACGTGCTCGGCAAGCTGAAGGATCCGGAGCCCGGCGTCCACGAGGTCGAAAGGGTCTGGTCTCAGGATCAGAGTGTGACCGTCGTGCTTCTGCCGGAGGAAGGCGAGGCCGACTTTCTGCGCGACCGTCTGCCTGCTCTCCATGATCGGTTCGACGAGGGCTTCAGGGTCTACACCTTTCGGCGCATGTTCCAGACCGGCCCCGATACCGCTCTCGCGGGCACTCTCCGGCGCAACTTCGGTTTCGAACTCACGGTGCCCAACGTCTACGACTGGGAAGACCGCGACTCGGTCTTCATTTTCAGGAACGACAATCCCGACCCGTCCGAACTGATCCGCCAGGTGGCGGTCACCTGGGCCGCGCCCCTGCCGGAAGGGCTTCAGGGAGAGGACCTGGTGGAATGGCGCACCCGACTTTCGGAGAGCCACTACACCAACGCCCAGGTCACCGACGTCCGACAAGTCACAGGCAGACCTTTCGAACATCGCGGCCGGCCGGCGTACGAGGTCAGCGGACGCTGGAGCAACCCACCGGAACTCGGTTGGCCTGCCGGCGGCACGTACATCGCCAGAGGAATTCCCTGTCCGGAACAGGATCGCATGTATCTTCTCGACGCCTGGCTCTACGCCCCCGGAAGGGAGCACTACGAGTACGTGATCCAACTGAACTACGTCCTCGACACCTTCCGCTGCGGCGCCAATCTGGCTTCCACCCCTTGAGCTTCGTCCATCTCCACACCCACTCGGAGTTTTCGCTGCTCGACGGAGCCAACCGTCTCCGAGATCTCACAAGGAGGGCGGCGGAATTCGAGATGCCGGCTCTCGCTCTTACGGACCATGGCTCGATGTTCGGCGCGTGGCACTTTCACAGGGAGGCCGGACGCCACGGCATCAAGCCCATCATCGGCATGGAGGCGTACGTCGCGCCCGGCGAACGGGGGGACCGTTCTCCGAACCAGGGCCCGCACGGACCCTACTACCACCTCGTGCTCCTTGCCCGCGACCGGGCGGGATACCGCAACCTCGTCAAGCTCTCGTCCCTCGGCTACCTGGAGGGCCACTATCACCGTCCCCGCGTCGACCGAGAGGCGCTGACCGCCCACTCGGAAGGGCTCATAGTCTCGTCGGCGTGCCTCGCCGGAGAGGTGGCGCGCCACCTGCGCGACGGCGACTACGCCGGCGCCCGCGCCGCGGCGGAGTGGTACGCCGAGGTCTTCGACGGCCGCTATTACCTGGAGGTTCAGGCCCACGACGCCGGATCGGATCGGACGGAACAAGCCGAGGTGGCCGCTGCCGACCGGGAGGCCGAGGGCTCGCAGGAACGGATGCGGCTGGCAGAGTCCCAGTCATCCGAGCCTTTGCACGAGGCCACATCCGGCACGTCGGGCACCAGCAGCGACGGACGTTTCGGCCAAGCCGAACTGAACGCCGGCATATTCCGACTCTCGGACGATCTCGGACTTCCGGTGATTGCGACCAACGACGCGCACTTCCTGCGCCCTGAGGATCACGAAGCCCACGACGTGCTGCTCTGCATAGGGTTGGGCAAGGATTACGAAGATCCCAGACGCATGCGCTACGACTCGCAGCTCTACTTCAAATCCGCGGACGAGATGGCCGCGCGCTTTCCGGGACGCACCGACGTCATCGAGAACACGCTGAAGATAGCCGACGAGGTCGAACTCGACTTCGAGAGCACCTACCACCTGCCCGCTTTCCCTCTGCCCGAGAGCCACGGGAGCGAAGAGGAGTACTTGCGCACGCTCGCGGAGCGGGGGGCCCGGAAGCGCTACGGCGACGAGCCCGACCCGGAGGTCCGGGAGAGGCTCGACTACGAGCTCGCCGTCATCCGCAGGACCGGATTCGCCGGCTACTTCCTCATTACGCAGGATTTCGTCGCCTGGGCTCGCGACCACGGCATTCCGGTCGGTCCCGGACGCGGTTCAGCGCCCGGTTCGATAGTGGCGTACTGTCTGGGGATCACCGACGTGGAGCCCCTCTCCTTCGGCCTCCTCTTCGAGCGCTTTCTCAACCCGGAGCGGGTCTCGATGCCGGACATCGACATCGATTTCTGCTATGAGCGCAGGGGAGAAGTGATCGCCTACACCCGCGAGAAATACGGGGCCGAGGCGGTCGGGCAGATCGTCACCTTCGGAACCATGAAGAGCCGGGCCGTCGTGCGGGACGTAGGTCGGGTCCTTGGGTTCGAACCCGCCGAGACCGACCGCATTGCCAAGCTGATTCCCAACCAGCCCGCCCAGGCGCTGACGGTGGCACAGGCGATGGAGCGGATCGGTGAGGTGAAGGAGGCCTACGAGTCGGACGAACGCCACCGCAGGCTCTTCGATTACGCGCAGACGCTCGAGGGGCTTTCGCGCCACGCCTCGGTGCACGCCGCCGGGATCGTCATCGCTCCGGGTCCGCTCGACGACTACGTGCCGGTGAGCCTGCAACACGGCAAAGGCGGTCGCGGGCTGGAAGGCATGGCGGTCACCCAGTACGACATGAAGTGTCTGGAAGACGCCGGGATGCTCAAGATGGACTTCCTGGGTCTCCGGACCCTGACCGTCATCCACGATGCGGCCGAGATGATCCGCGACGCCGACGGGACGATCCGCCACCCCGTCACCGGCGAAGGCTACGCCGACATCTCCGAGATCCCGCTCGACGACGAGTGCGTCTTCGAGATGATCCGCCGCGGCGGCAACGCCGGCATCTTCCAATTCGAGTCGAACCTCGCCGACGACAAGCTGCGCGCCATGCGCTGCGACCGCTTCGAGGACCTGGTGGTGACCAACGCGCTCATCCGTCCAGGTCCCCTGGATTCGGGAATGACGGACGAGTACATCAGGCGCAAGCTCGGCGAGTCCGAGGTCAGCTACGCCCATCCGGCGCTCGAACCGGTGCTGGAGACCACCTTTGGCATCATCGTCTACCAGGAGCAGGTGATGAGGGTGGCCGCGACGCTGGCCGAGTTCAGCATCGCCGAGGCCGACGTGCTCCGGAAGGCGATGGGCAAGAAGGACGACGCGCTCATCAAGGCGCAGTTGGACGAGTTCATCAGGAGGGCGATCGAGTGCGGTATCGAGGTTCGGGTCGCCGAAGATCTCGCCGGGCAGATCAAGACCTTCGGACGCTACGGCTTCAACCGCGCCCATGCCGTGGCCTACTCCATGCTCTCCTATCAGACCGCGTGGCTGAAGGCGCACTATCCGGTCGAGCTGATGGCGGCTCTCCTGACCTCGATCGTGGATTCCACCGACTCCGTGGTCAAGTACATAGGGGTGTGCAAGGAGCTGCCCAGGTACGTGACCAGCGTGGAGAAGCCGGTCAAAGTGCTGCCGCCCAGCGTCAACGAATCCGGCTGGGGTTTCACGGCGACCCCTCAGGGTGAGATCCGCTTCGGTCTCGGCGCGGTGCGCGGCATCGGTCGGAACACGGTCGCTTGCATCGTGGAAGCCCGGAGCGAGAAGCGCTTCGACTCTTTCTTCGACTTTCTCGATCGCATAGATACCGGGACGGTCACTAAGAAGGCTTGCGAGGCGCTCATCGCCGCAGGAGCTTTGGACGATTTCGGGAACCGTCGGCAATTGATGGAAGGGCTGGAGCCGGCCTTTGCCGATGTCCAGGCTCGACGGGCCGACGTGATTCTGGGCCAGGGCTCCCTCTTCGGCGGCGAGACGCTACCCAGCCCGCGTCTGCCTCTGCCCGCGGTGCCCGAGTGGGTAGACACCGAACGCCTCAAGCTCGAAAAGGAGACTCTCGGCTTCTTCATCTCCGGCCACCCCCTCGATCGCTACGCCGACATCATCGACGCTCTCGATCCCGTGGCCTGCGACGAGATCGAGAATCACCGGGGCAAGGAGGTGGCGATTCCCTGCGTGGTGACCTCGGTGCGGAAGCAGACCATGCGCCGCGACAACTCCGAGTGGGGCAAGATCACGATCGAGGACCGCAGCGGGACCTCCACCGTGCTGGCATTCCGGGACGCCTGGACGGAGAGCCGCGATCTGCTCGGACAGGACGTGCCGGTGGTCGTGGAGGGCAAGGTCAGCGACCGAGAGAGGGACGACGAGGATCCGCCCATCTTCCTGAACGCCGTTTCGACGCTCGCCGGAGCCGGGGCCGGGCGCGGTCTGGCCGTCTGCGTCGACATCGAGAGCGTCCGGACGCTGACCGGGGAGACCTTCCCGAAGCTGCACGCGCTCGCGACCGGCGGCTCCGGCTCCGTCCCGCTCTATCTTAGGGTGAAGGTGGGCGACAGCGGCGGCCGCGCCCTCCTTCGCTCGCGCTCCTTCAGGCTGACGCCGGACTCCGACAACCTCGAGAGCCTCCGCGACCTCTTCGGCTTCGGCCGGGTCACCGTCGAGGCGATCGATCCCCCCAGGGCGAAACGGTCCTCCCGTTCGCGCCGCTCACCTGCCCGTTCACGAACCCAATGACCTACTCAGACATCCTGGGCGCGCTCGGCGTCTCCGACGACAGTCGAGGCGGATTTCACGGAAGCTGGCTCGGCAGCGGCGCGCGGCTCGACGTTCGTACGCCCATCGACGGCAGTCGGCTGGGATCGGTACGGGAGGTCACCGAAGCCGAATACGACGCCATCGCCGACAGGGCGGCCGCAGCCTTCCCGAGCTGGCGCGACCTTCCCGCTCCCCGCCGCGGTGAAGTGATCCGCGAGCTCGCCGACGCCCTGCGCGAGCACAAGGCCGAGCTGGGCTGCCTGGTGACTCTCGAGACCGGCAAGATCCGCAGCGAAGGCGAGGGCGAGGTTCAGGAGATGATCGACGTCTGCGACTTCGCCGTAGGTCTCTCTCGGCAGCTCTACGGCCTGACCATGGCGAGCGAACGTCCCGACCATCACATGCGGGAGCAGTGGCATCCGCTGGGCGTGGTCGGGGTCATCAGCGCCTTCAACTTCCCGGTGGCGGTCTGGTCGTGGAACGCCGCGCTCGCGGCCGTGTGCGGAAACGCCACCCTGTGGAAGCCGTCGGAGGCCACACCCCTCACCGCAGTGGCCGTCACCCGCATCGCCGAACGGGTATGCCGGGCGCAGAACGTGGATCCCGCCATCTTCTCGCTCGCGGTAGGGCGCGGCGCGACCGTCGGGGAGCGAATGCTCGCCGACCGCCGGCTTCCCCTCGTCTCGGCAACGGGGTCGTGCGCGGTCGGAAGACGTGCGGCGCAGGTGGTGGGCGGCCGGCTCGGCAAGACCATCCTGGAGCTGGGCGGCAACAACGCCATAATCGTCACTCCGAGCGCCGATCTCGAGATGGCTCGTCGCGCCATCCTGTTCAGCTCGGTCGGTACCGCCGGCCAGCGCTGCACCAGCACGCGCCGGGTCATAGTCCATCGCTCGATCGAAGAAAGGCTGACAAGGTCGCTCGCGGAGGCGTATGCGGGCATCGGCATAGGCGATCCGCTCGATCCCGGCACGCTCATGGGGCCGGTCATAGACCGGCGCGCCTTCGAGGCGCTGCTCTCGGCGAAGGAGCAGGTGGTCGCGGAGGGAGGGGAGATCGTCTGCGGCGGCGAGCGGCTCGACGGCCCCGAGTATCCCGGAGGGCTCTACGTGACCCCGTGCATAGCTCGCGCCCGCAACTCGTTCGCAGTGGTTCAGGAGGAGACCTTCGCGCCGATCCTCTATGTGATCGGATACGGCGACCCGGGTTCGACACCGGCGGAGGCGGTCTCGGAGGTGGAGGAGGCGGTAGCCATCCAGAACGACGTTCGCCAAGGGCTCTCCTCGGCGATCTTCACCGACCGCTTCCGGGAAGCGGAGACCTTCCTTTCGGCGCGAGGATCGGACTGCGGCATCGCCAACGTGAACATCGGAACCTCCGGAGCCGAGATCGGAGGCGCGTTCGGAGGCGAAAAGGAGACCGGCGGCGGCCGCGAGTCGGGATCGGACTCGTGGAAGGCCTACATGCGCCGTCAGACCAACACAGTCAACTGGAGCACCGAGCTTCCCCTGGCTCAGGGGATCGAATTCGGATAAGCGACGGACGCCTCGGCACGAGCAGCACGGAGATACATTACACTCGATTCAGAAAGGATGCGTCCTCACGACCCCGCCAGCCTCCTTGCTACTGCCGTTTCCACGTCCAGCTCGTTCCGTCGATTAAGGCGACCAGTCCGTCAGGCCCGTTCGCTCCCCGTCCGCATGCGAGAATTCGTGTCGCGCCCCACTATCTACTCCGCGGGGCAAGCCGCCTCACGACCACCATCTCCACATCCATTTCATCGCGCTCGATGAACGCCATCAGGCCACCGGGCCCGAACGCGGCCGGCATCCCGATCGCACCGGCGGGGTCCCTCCGTCGTGAGGACATCGATGGGCCCGTCGTCATCGCCCGGTTCCACGCCGTGCCGCTGCACCCAGATTTCCCCGTTCCAGGGAGCGCCCAGGCTACGCACGATCGAGACCTCATCGAAGACGCCCAGCAGATCCATGACATCGACCACGTTCTCCCGGGCGCTTTCCGCCGCTAGGTTCACGCCGTTGATGATCATTGGGGGCACTCCCCGCGCCTCCATTTCCTTGACGCGATGTTCCGTTTCGGCTTCGATGACCCGGCGCGTGACAGGGATCGGCTGGAAGGGCCGTTTCAGGATGCGCCGGATTCCTTCCCCCGGGCGCGCGATCTTGATCGCGTACGCCGAGGAATCGGAAAACGCCACGTCTCCATCGGGGAGCACGCCCGCCAGCATCCGTGGCCAGAATACCTGGTGAGGTGGAAGACCGAAGTTCACCTGACCAGCAATGGGCAGCCCCGTCTGGTCTCCGCCGGGAGGGAGCCAACCCTCCGCGACCGTGTCCTTCGTCGCTACGTCTCCGGTAAGGATGAGACGCTCCACCGGTCTCGAAGTGTGCGGCGTGGTCCTCCCGGCTGTGCCCGTGCCGACGGTTAGTGTCCGCGCCCCAACCAAGCTAAACACGGCCTCGCCGCCCGGGTCGGCCAGGAGAGCGGTGAGAACCACATCACCCGGCTCGGGAACCATCCGCACCATGCGCTCGAAATCGCCGTTCGCGTCGAAGATCTGGTATGCGCGGTGCCCGAGGTCCCCGATCACCACGCGCCCGTCCCGCATGACCGCGAGCCCGCCCGCGCCACGGAACTCGCCCGGGCCCTCCCCCGACCTGCCGAACGCCCGCAGGAACTCGCCGCCCGGGCCCACTACGGTGATGCGGGCAGCTTGAGAGTCGTACACGTACAGCCGCCCCATGCCATCGAAGCCCAGCCCGCGCACATTGCCGAACTGCTCCCACGCCTCGCCCGTCACGGATCCGACCCGGTACGCCTCCTCGAAGTCGGGCTCCAGCCTGCGATCCACTCCCGGAAGTTCGATGACTTCCTGGGCACCTACCGGGCCCGCCGCTAACAGCCAAGACAGCAACCCACCGATTCCCCGCAATCGTCCCCTCATTCTGCCGTGCCTCTCTCTCGCCGGTCCTGGGTGGACGCCCACCCCTTGCCCTCCTCGTCACCCACCGAGATGCCAAGTTGTTCGAGCATGTTCAGCAACTTGCCTTTCTCTCACAAGCACACCTCGTCGAGCCCGGCGGTAAGCTCGAAGCCGTCCCCCTCGCACCTGATGGTGACTTTGGCGCATTGAAGGTGCCAGCGGTAGTCTTTCTCAACCTCGCAGGCGAGGTCACTCTCCTCGCCCTCGTCCTGCGCCGCAAGTGCCGCGCCCGACCCGCATGCGCCGAAGCCTCCCGAATCATGCCATGGAGGCAAACGGTAACAGGATCAGCAGTGTGGCCGCGACCATTGAGGAGACGGCGATCCTACGCACCGCCCGGAAAGCGGTCGTTTTCGACTTCAAGCAGTAGTATTCCATCTACTGTGTCCTTGTTCCAGATGAGAATTCGTTTCGGGTTGTGGGGGTCGAACCTTCCGTGGGCACCGGGATAGCCTGTGAGGCGCCATGCCTCCACCAGGTTTCCCGATGCGTCGTAGTGCTCGATCGATCGGTCCGCCTCCTCTAGGAAGCCGTCCGGGAGGACCAGATAGTCGCCCATGGTAATGACTGTAATAGGCACCGTCCCTAATTTGCCGTTGCCGAAGGGGATCGTGGGAGCCTGCTCATGAACGCGTGCGAGATCCTCGTGGACGCAGCGCTGAAGCACCATGCGGGGCTCTTCGTCCGCCTCGACGTTCCACACGGTCGACGGTCCGACAAAACCGACGAACGGCGGCTTGGTGTCCACTACCGGGTACGCGGCTTCCTCTCCCTGCGTTTCCGTCATGCCAAGATCTCGGCGTGTCGCCACTTGCCCCAGTGTCTCCGCCTCGGGCGTGAAGACGTGCAAGTCTCCGTGTTTTCCAGCCACCAGGACGGTGCCATCGTCCCGCACCATCGCGTGTTCCGGCTCGATCCCCCTCAGCCGATGTTCGTTTGGCTGTTCGCCCCCGAACAGCAGGAACGACGGCGGCGAATTGTCGACGACCAGCACCTCACCGGCGGGCAGGCGCATCGCGGACACGGGTTTCCGGTACTCCAGCGGGCCATCCCCTTCCCGGCCCCAGCGTCGAAGCTCACGAAGCTCCTCGTCCAGCTCCACCACCTGTCTCTCGAACTCGTCGTAGATGAGCCAGCCCTCGGCTGTGCGTGTTGCGAACTCTGGGTAGAAATTGGGATTCGCAGCGACGACCCGTGCCTCAAGCTCCGTCCGGTCCAACTGGCATTCGAACCTGTACTCATCAGGAACCGTCGCCGTCCAGGAGAACGAAACCGACGACTGGGCGGTCGCGGCCGCTGCCGTCATCAGCAGCCCGGTAGCGCCCGCGACGCCTCGTGCATACCTAATCGCCATCGTTTCCTCCGCCGTTGCCATCACCTTCTTCGTCCAATCCGAGAAACTCCACCAGGGGGAAGGGGGGGTGAAAAACCGCATGTCATCTCCCGGGCGTTCGGCC
>JAGWBQ010000024.1:27503-30007 GCA_021295815.1 Gemmatimonadota bacterium
GCACCCAGCGTTCTCCTTGCCGGCAAGGTCTCGGATTCCGCGTCGATCTCGAACCGGGTCCCCGATGACCACGGCGGGTAAGCCATGACCACCGGGGTAGGTTGTCGGGAGGCGCCGTCCCGGCTAGCCTGCCCGACCCGGTTCGGCGTGTCTCTTGTCCGCAGCGGTTTCGGCCCCGCTGCGCCCGGTCTCCCCATCCAAGGAGGGCAGGATGCCCGGACAGGGATCTCCGCTTACATGGCGGAACGGGTGCAGAGAGACGCCGTCCGCATTGCTGTAGTAAATGATCCTGGTTTCTCTTCCGCCCACGATCCGTTCATCCGTGCTCCGACGGAAAACCAGAGCGCTGTCGGCGTACACGCGCATGAAAGCGTGCTGTCTGTCCCAACCTTCGGTGCGAACAACGGCATAGCACTCTCCGTCAGTCCTCACAATTGCACCCTGTACACGATCAGAAGTGGAGAGAAGGACGAGATTGCCATGGTCGTCGAGAGATAGGCCGTATGGTCCATAAGCATCGAACAATTCGCTTGGAACGGGAAGACTGCTCTCCCGGCCGTTCGAATATGCGACCAGAGAATCGAAATACGTAACCTCCGGCGGCTGAGACCGGTCTTCGTACAGCACGTAGGCCGCCTCCGACGCACAGTCTATGTCCGCAAATAACACGCGCCATTCTGTGTCCACCAGCTTGCGGGCATCTAGTTCAGTCGCAGCGTGATCGGGCAGCCTCCCGGGAACGAACCGCGGACCGATGCCCCGATCGCCCGTCGGCGCACGCGACAGGACGGCATTGTGGACCGGAACAGCAGGTTGTCCACCAAAATTGCAGACATCGGTGCTACCCGGGGCTTCCGGTTGCCAGAGGGAGATGAATTGCCCCGCCGTATCGAACTCGAGGGCTCGGTATTGCCCTTTGACGAAGATGCCCGCACCCGGTACCGCCGCGATGCCGCTCCAACCCTGCGGGATCTCCCCCGGACCCTCGCCCCGAGGAACGGGAATGGCCCGCACCCGTTCCCCGGTCTCCATCGAAAATACCATGACGGCATCGACGTCCTCAAGGTCCTGAACATAGAGAATGCCCAAGGTGCGGTCCAACGCCACGTAGTCGGAACCCGTATTGATTGCGCGCCATTCATCGTCAATGATCTGGCGACCGGAGCTGAAGTAGACTTCAACTACCTGCTGAGCCGAACCGGCGGCGGCGCCACCGATCAGAGCCCACGCGACCAGCAGCATCGGTTTCACGAGGGTAGGCATGGGTTAGCGTTGGGACTCTGCGGCCGTGATCCACGCCCCTCCCGGATCAGGCATTGGGGCGATTCGGTAAAAAGATCAGCAGCGCGGACACGACCATTGAGGAGACGGCGATCCTACGCACCGCCCGGAAAGCGGTCGTTTTCAACTTCAACCAGTAGTATTCCATTTATCGTGCCCTTGTTCCAGATGAGAATTCGTTTCGGGTTGTGGGGGTCGAACCTTCCGTGGGCAGCGGGATAGCCTGTGAGGCGCCATGCCTCCACCAGGTTTCCCGATGCGTCGTAGTGCTCGATCGATCGGTCCGCCTCCTCACTAGGAAGCCGTCCGGGAGGACCAGATAGTCACGCATGGTAATGACTGTAATGGGCACCGTCCCTAATTTGCCTAAGCTTACCGTGGGAGCCTGCTCGTGAACGCGTGCTAGGTCTTCGTGGACGCAGCGCTGGAGAACCATGCGGGGTTTGTCCGCCTTGAGGCTCCATACCGTCGACGGTCCGACAAAACCGACGAACGGCGGCTTGATGTCAATTACCGGGTACGCGGCTTCCTCTCCATGCGTTTCCGTCATGCCCAAGTCTCGGCGCGTCGCCACTTGCCCCAGTGTCTCCGCCTCGGGCGTGAAGACGTGCAAGTCTCCGTGTTTCCCAGCCACCAGGACGGTGCCATCGTCCCGCACCATCGCATGTTCCGGCTCGATCCCCTCCAGCCGATGTTCGTTTGGCCGTTCGCCCCCGAACAACAGGAACGACGGCGGCGCAGCGTCGACGACCAGCACCTCGCCGGTGGGCAGGCCCATCGCGGACACGGGTTTCCGGTACTCCAGCGGGCCATCCCCTTCGCGGCCCCAGCGTCGAAGCTCACGAAGCTCTTCGTCCAGCTCCACCACCTGTCTCTCGAACTCGTCGTAGATGAGCCAGCCCTCGGCTGTGCGCGTTGCGAACTCGGGGTAGAATTCGGAATTCGCAGCGACGATCCGTGCACCAAGCTCCGTCCGGTCCAATTGGCACTCGAATCTGTACTTATCAACAGGAAACGTCGTCTCAAAGGAGCCCGAAACCTGTGTCTGGGCCGTCCCGGCCGCTGCCGTCAGCAGCAGCCCGGCAGCGCCCGCGACGCCTCGTGCATACCTAGTCACCATCGTTTCCTCCGCCGTTGCCATCATCTTCTTCGTCCAATCCGAGAAACTCCACCAGGGGGAAGGGGGGGTGAAAAACCGCATGTCATCTCCCGGGCGTTCGGCC
>JAGWBQ010000024.1:30268-42928 GCA_021295815.1 Gemmatimonadota bacterium
GCACCCAGCGTTCTCCTTGCCGGCAAGGTCTCGGATTCCGCGTCGATCTCGAACCGGGTCCCCGATGACCACGGCGGGTGAGCCATGACCACCGGGGTGGGTTGTCGGGAGGCGCCGTCCCGGCTAGCCTGCCCGACCCGGCTCGGCGTGTCTCTTGTCCGCAGCGGATTCGGCCCCGTTGCGCCCGGTCTCCCGATCCAAGGAGGGCAGGATGCCCGGGCAGGGATCTCCGCTTACATGGCGGAACGGATGCAGAGAGACGCCGTCCGCATCCTGGTACATAACCCGGGTTTCTCTTCCACCGACGTTCCGTGTTTCTGTGATCCGACGGAATACCAAAGCACTGTCGGCGTATACGCGCATGAACTTGTGCTGTGTGTCCCAATCGTCGGTGCGAACAACCGCATGGCACCCACCGTCAGCCCTGAAAATTGCACCCTGTACGCCACGAAATGTGGTAAGAAGAACGAGATTGCCGTGGTCGTCCAGAGATAGACCGTATGGTCCACCAGACGGATCGAACAGTTCGCCTGGAATGGTAAGGCTGGTTTCGCCGTCACTCGAATATGCGACCAGAGAGATCAGAGACTCGTAATCCGTAACCTTCGGTGGCTGACCCTGCCTCAACAATTGCACGTCTCTGAGCGAAAGCACGTCCCTGTTAGGAAATAGCACATACGCCACATCCCGCGTACAGTCCACATCCGCTACAAACACAGTTAGGTCCGGATCGGGCAGCCTCCCGGGAACGAACCGCGGACCGATGCCCCGATCGCCCGTCGGCGCGCGCAGCAGGACGGCATCGTGGACCGGAACAGCAGGTTGTCCGCCGAAATTGCAGACATCCCTGCTACCCGGGGCCTCCGGTTGCCAGAGGGAGATGAATTGCCCGGCCGTATCGAACTCGATGACTCTGTACTGTCCTTTGACAAAGATGCCCTCACCCGGTACCGCCGCGATGCCGCTCCAACTCTTCCGGATCTCCGCCGGACCGTCGCCTCGAGGAACGGGAATGGTCCGCACCCGCTCCCCGGTCTCCATCGAAAATACCATGACGGCGTCGACGTCCTCAAGGTCCTTGACATAGAGAACACCCAAGGTGCGGTCCAACGCCATGTAGTCGGACTCCATAGTGATTGCTCGCCACTCATCATCAATCATGTGGCGCCCGGAGTTGAAGTCGACTTCAACTATTTGCTGAGCCGAGCCGCCGATGGCGCCACCGATCAGAGCCAACGCGACCGCCGACATCGATTTCGCGAGGGTAGCCATGGTCAGCGTTGGGATGCCACGGGCGACCTATTTCCCCCACAGGCGTCACTATAGACACAAACCTTTCTCGTTACGGTGATGCTGTTCTGGACGGAGACAATAAAAGTCGCGCCTGCTGAGAAAGTATATGATTCTTCATACTCATCCAGGAGCCGGCACGCGGTGACTTCGAAGCCCAATCCATCCTCAGCCACCTCGTGCGAATAGACATAATCCGCACAGTCGTGTGGAATGGCGACGGGCACCGATTCCTCGGCAATTCCGGTACTCGACACCGGTTCCGCACAACCCGAAGCCAGGTCGACCGCATCGTCAAACGAGTCACTGCGGAGACCGGGAGCGGCCATCGGACCAAGACCGCCTACTCCTGAACTACGCGCTACCTCGGCAAGATCCGTGACGGCGACCGAAGTTCCGCGAACTGCAGTCATCCCGTCGGTCTCCAAGCTCAGCGTCTCATCGGACGCCGGTGGAACGGTTTCTCCGACCGCGAGCGGACCAGGTACAGGTACCTCGGCTTCGGCAGCCGGGAAGTCCTGAACGATCAGTGACTGCATGTCATCTCCCGGGCATTCGGCCCAAGCGGCAGGTGGTGACGGTTCGAAGGTCGGGATGACCATCGAACCCTGCGGGCAGGACCTTAACAGGTTTCCTCTGGGTGGCAAGGGCCGTCGTTTCGGACGTGTGCCATGCACGAAGTGGCTCGCTAGTTCCCTTCCTCTTCCTCCGCAGCGAGTTCCTCGCGGAGCGGGAACATGCGGTCCACCCGGAACGCCTGCAGTCGGTAGATGATCGACTCCTTCGCCGGCGCCCAGGGTGAGCGCGCCCATGACGGAACCGTCCGGTCCGAGCGCTCGGAGCGAAGCAGCCTGCTCCATCGCCACCAGAGAGTCTCCGGCCTCGAGGAAGCCGGGGGCGTCGACCCGATTGAGGTCCGTCATCAACTGACGCAGGCCGGAGGCGTCGAGCGCACCACCTTCGTCGGCGAAGCTCCACGCCGAGTCGCCGCGCACGATGGCGTAGGATTCGCCGTCGCGCTCGATCTCGACCCGCGCCACCCTGGCGGTATCCACGGTCAGGAGTCGCTTTCTGCGCCAGTCGTCGAGCTGCCTGCGCATGTGAACGCGAAGGTCGCCCTCGAGCAGGTAGACCTCGTCCGAGCCGGGCAGCCGCACGTAGGAGGTCGCGAAGCGGGCGCCCTGGCCACCGACCAGCAGCGTCCGGGACTCGCCACCGACTAGGAACTCGAGCGTCCAGGCTCTGTCGTCGGTCACGTCCATGCGCTCGTGGTTGTCCGGATTCGAGGCGGCGAGACTGCCGATCGCGGCGCCGTCGATCACGTCCCAGAAGCGGGCGAGATTGGCGGAGTCGGCGGCGTACCCGTTTATCAGCCAGCCGGTCGGGCTATCACCACGGATGAGCTCGAATTCACCCGCCGTGCTCTCGATGCGCACCGATTCGACCGCCCGGTTCACCTCGTCGAAGAAGGCCGCGATCTCACCGGCGGCATCGGGTGTTCCCTCCCTCTCCGGCAGCAGGGTGGCGATCCCCCAGGCGGCCGCCGTGACCACCAGGAGTCCGACCATGATGCGAAGGGTGCGATCACTCACTTTTTCTCCTCCTCCTCCCAACGGGCCATGGCGCGCTTCCTGCGGCCGGTTATGCGGATTGCGCCGATCGCTATGAAGAGCAGCGGCATCCCCGCGAGGTTGCCCCACTTGAGCAACTCCTTGGTCGCGTCGTCGTCCTCGAACACTAGCGGAGCCGGTTCCCGGTTCTTGGAACGGATGTTGATCAGGACATCGTCCTGCGCCAGCCAATCGATGGCGTTGGCAAGGAAGATGAGGTTCGTGGGATTCGCCTGCACGTCGGCCTCCTCGACGAAGGTCGCGTCACCCACCACGACCAGCCTGCCTTCGGATTCGCCCTCGAGCGGCAGCACCGCCAGCCCGACCATGTGCGTTTCGAGCTCTTCTCTCGGTCGCGTCCAATCCTGTTGCGGCACCAGGGGCTCCATGGGGCCTTTGAGCCCCGCCGCCTCGCTCGTGACCCACAGAGGCGTAATCCGCGCGCTGTCCTCCGCCTCCAGAGCGGTAGCCCAGCGCAGGGAGAGCCTTTCGAGTTCGGAGACCGTGGCGTGGTCCGAGCCGCGCATTGCGATAGGCCAGAGGGGGTAGGGAGAGACTACCGGACCGAAGAACGAGCGCCGTCCGGTGTCCACGTTCGAATGGGAGGCGAGGTCGGCGACCAGTTGGCCGGTTGTGCGCACCCCCCGGTCCGCCAGCAAGCCTTCGATCCCGGAGAAGACCGGGATGGCCTGGGTGGGATTCTGAGGATTGAGCAGTATGGGCTCGACGAAGATCAGAGCCGAGCCGCCGGCGTTCATGAACGCCCGCACCCTCTCCACGGCCAGGCTGTCGAGCGGTTGCGTGGGTCCACCGAGCACCAGCACGTCTCCCTCTCCTAGCTCGATGGGCGGCGCCGAGTCTCCGGCGATCTCGATCGAGGTGATTTCGTAGCGATCCCCGAGGCCGGTGGAAAGGAGCGGAACCTCCGCGGCCCCCTTCATCCCGAAGCCGCTGGCGAACGCGACCTCGCCTCGGTCGGTTCCGGTCATCCGGTCTATCGACGAAACCAGCCGGAACTCGAGGTCGTCGGTCCGGCGCACCACCTGGAGTATCTCGCTGTCGTCGGCGTAGAGCGCCACGAGGCCGTAGTAGCCGCGACGCTCCACGTACTCGTCGTCGCGAAGCACGTTGAACTGCACGGGATAAACGCCGTAGCCCGCCGCTTCGGCCTCGGCCTCCTCGTCACCCTCGGGATCGATCTCGCTCACCACCAGGTTGCCACCGGCGGCTGAGCGCATGTCGGAGAGCAGGTCCCGCACGTCGCGAAGCTGGATCTGGATCTCCGGCGGCAGTTCGTCGGATGCGTAGAGCTTTATCTGGACGATGTCGTCGAGATCTCCCAGAACCTGGCGGGTCCCGTCGGAGAGGGTATAGAGCGAGTCGGCGGTCAGGTCGATCCGTCCGCGGATGTGCGACCCCAGGAGGTTGACGGTCAGGACGAGACCGGTCACGACCCAGACGCCCAGCCGCAGGCGCCTGGCCTCGGCCCGAGAAGGGCTGAGCCGGTCGCGGCTCACCACGCCTATGGCGAGAACCAGGAAGAAAGCCGAGGTGGTCGCGAAGTAGACGAGATCGCGCAGGTCGATCACGCCGCGCGCCACGTTGTCGAAGTGCGAGATCACCGAAAGACGTTCCAGCCACCCCGATATGAGCGTCGGAAGTCCGATCTGCACCACCGGCTGCCCTACGAGGATGAGGACGAAGGCGATGGTGGCCGCCACGATCCAGGCGACGATCTGGTTGCGGGTCAGCGCCGAGGCCAGCAGTCCCAGGGCTACGAACTGGGCGGCGAGGAAAGCCGCACCGACGTATTGGGCGACCATGATTCCGGGATCGGCGTCCGACACGAGAAGCACGCCGATCGCGGTCGGCAGGGTTCCGGCGAGGGCGACCAGGACGAAGGCCCAGTTCCCCAGGAACTTGCCGATGAGAATGTCGGCCTCCGAGACCGGCTGCGCCAGAAGCCATTCCATGGTGCGTCCGCGCCTCTCTTCGGCCACCGCGCGCATGGTCACTGCGGGCACCAGGAACGCGAAGATCCAGGGAAGGAGACCGAAGATGGAGCGCAGCGAAGCCGTCTGCGTCGCGTACATGTCGCGGAATGCGAAGAAGAGCGAGACCCCGAGGAAGGCGACAGCGAGGACATAGGCGGTGGGCTGGTCGAACGAGCTGCGAAGCTCGCGCCGGGCCACGGTCAACGAACCCTTCATGAATCCTCCTCGGTGACGCCTGCTTCCTCGATAGTCGTCTGAAGAAGGTCCGCGTCTCCGTCCCGAGTGAGCTCCCGGAAGACGTCCTCCAGAGAATCGCTCTCCCGGCGCATCTCCCAAAGCGTCCAGCCGCGGTCGCGGGTGAGAGCGAAGATCTCCGGTCCCAGGTGCTCGGCTCCCGGGCGGGACTCCAGGCGGGCCCGCGTGCGGCCGTTCGCGGACTCGACCTTTACGCTCGCGACCCCGTCGAGAGCCCCGAGCGCACCGTGAATGGCGGCACTGCTCTCGGCACCTTCGCTTCCAGCCACGTTATCCTCTCCTCGTGCAAGCTCCACCACGTAGCTAGCGATCCCCTCGCGGTCGGCCCGCAGCTCCTCGGCCGTCCCCTGCTTCCGCAGCTTGCCTCGATGGAGAATCACCAGCCGCGAGCAGGTCGCCTCCACCTCCTGCATCACGTGCGTGCTCAACAGCACCGTGCGCCTGCGGCCAAGATCGGAGACGAGCCTGCGAATCTCGACCCGCTGATTGGGGTCGAGCCCCTCGGTGGGCTCGTCGAGGACGAGGATCTCCGGGTGGTGAAGGATGGCCGCAGCGAGCCCGATGCGCTGGCGATAACCCTTCGAGCACTCACCGATGGGCCGGAAGAACACTGCGTCCAGCCCGGTCTCTTCGGCGGCGTTCGCGATCCCGGCCCGGGCTTCGGCCGCGCTCATGGCGCGCAGATCGGCCACATGCTCGAGATACTCGACGACCAGCATCTCGTCGTAGAGCGGGTTGGCCTCCGGTAGGTAGCCGACCCGGCGCTTGGCCTCGGTCAGGTTGTCGGCGATCGGCTCGCCGTCGAACAGGATCCGGCCTTCGTCCGGCTGGAGGGTGCCGGTGATCATGCGCATGGTCGTCGTCTTGCCCGCGCCGTTGGGACCCAGAAAGCCCACCACCTCGCCGACCCCGACCTCGAAACTGAGGCCGTCGACCGCCGTGACGGAGCCGTATCGCTTCGTGACTCCTTCAACTGAAATCATCTCTCTCCGCAACTGTTGTGACGCCACGCCGGATCGGCGGTGATCTCACAATCGAGAGAGGGCGGCCGATCGGCACGAAAGCGTGTTGTACTTCGGGGCTGCCGTCGCCGGCCTGTATCGCCCGCGCTCAAAATTATATCGAATCGGCGAAGTGTGGAGCGTGGAGATGGGTGCGCGGGGTGCGGAACGATTCGGCTCCTACCCCGAGCCGGACTCGCCCTCGAACCGAGTCGCGAAGTCCTCGGCCAGCCTCGGTCCGGCCGCGTCGTCCTCGTGCTTGAAGAAGACGAAGGCGCGATCCCAGCCGGTGCGGCGGATCCGCTCCGCCCAGGAGTCGAGCTCCGTCTCGGAGTAGGCCGACCGATGCAGCCTCACATATCCCCAGGGCGCGGTCGAGACCAGAGGAGCGTCCGCGTCCGCGTCGTCCGTGTCCGAGCGCACCAGAGCCACCTTGTGCCGGCGCAGCAGTTCGTTCGTGCCGTCCGTGTTCCACGAGTCGTTCCGGAACTCGAACGCGGCGGGCACGTCTTCGGGCAGCCGGGCGAGGAAGCCGGCGAGAAGCTCGTGGTCCGCCTTCAGATTGGGCGGCAGTTGGAAGAGGAGCGCGCCCAGGCTCTCGCCCAGCGTCCGGACGGTGTCGAGCAGGTACTCGGTCGGCTCGTAGGCGCTCTCCCGAAGGCGCGAGAAGTGGGTGATGCGCCGGGAGGCCTTGAGTGAAAATCGGAACCTCGGTCCGACGGTGTTCCGCCACTTCTCAAGCACCTCGGCCTTGGGAAGCCGGTAGAAGGTGTTGTTGATCTCGACCGCCCGCAGCCGCTCCGAATAGTGGGCGAGCATCTTGCCGGCAGGCAGCTTCTCGGGGTAGAAGGGGCCCTTCCACTCCTTGTAGCTGAATCCGCTGGTTCCGGTGTGCAGGTTCATGGCGTTCACCTCCCGAAGTGGAACTTACCGGGCCTTGGTTTCGTCAAACAGGTGCGGCCCAACACCCGGATCGGTCAAGGCATCCGTCGGCCGGAGAGCCCCGCGATGCCGGCACGGAGAGAAGCGGCGGATGGAGATACACGAATGGATGGTGATAGTCTTGGCCTTTCTGGCGGGAGGCGGGATGGGCGTCTCCGGCATTCTCGTCTCCCAGTGGCTGGTCGGAAAGTTCGATGTGAGCAAGGAACGGGCCAACGCGCAAGCCATGCGTAGGATGAGAGGCGACATGATGGAGCTCGACAATCAGGTCACCAACATCGACGCGCGCCTCGATTTCACCGAAAAGCTCCTGGGCGGCGCCCTCACGGTCTCGCCGGCGCCGGCCCGCCAACGCCCGGAGCGGAGCGACGACCCGGAGGTGAGCGACCGGACCGAGGACCCTGACCGGGCCGAAATCTAGCTACCTGCGCGAAGCTCGCACGAGCCCCGAGAGCTGCGAAGCGCCTCGCGCGGATGCGGCGTCCGCTGCCGTGGGAGCCTTGTCCACGGGCCGCTAGACCGGTGTCCCGCCCCGCTTGAGAGCCCGACCGACCAGCGCCCCCGTGTGCTCGCCCTCCCTGATAGCGAACTCGCCGTTTATCAGCAGATGCACGGTGCCCCGCGAGTAGCGCCTCGGCGCCTCGTAGGTGGCTTCGTCGAAGAGCTCGTCGAGATCGAAGACCGCGATGTCGGCGTAGTGTCCCTCCCGCAGGTAGCCTCGATCGTTCCAGCCCAGAAAGTCGGCGGCGAGCCCGGTCATCGACCGAACTGCGAAGGGCAGCGCGACGACGCCCTCTTCGATCGCAAGCTCACGCAGCTTCTTGGTGAACGAGCCGAAAGCCCGCGGATGGGTGATCGCCCGCTCGGGTCCGGGATCGCGACCGTCGGTGCAGGTCATCATCCAGTCGAGCCCGGCGAGGTATCGGGTGTTCCAAGCGTCGTAGAGCCCATGGTTCATGACGGAAGCGTTGCCGTCTCGGAGAACGCGCCGCACCGCTTCGGGCGCATCCACGCCCCACTCGCGAGCCAGCTCGCCTAGGGTGCGGCCGTTCAGTCCTTCCCTACGGTCGACGAACATGATCGAATCGGCCCCGCCCCGGATGGCGAGCATTTCGCGGGTCTGACGGTCGATTTCGGCGAGGGTGTCGGGATGGTCGAAACGCCGAAGCATCTCGTCGTGGCCGCCGACCACGGCCCAGCTAGGGATCGTGTACGACCGCAGGTTGGACTGGGTCGCGGTGTAGGAGTGATGCGCTCCCGCCACCTCGACTCCTCGCTCGCGGGCCTGTTCGATCAGCCTCGCACCTTCGGGAGCCCGGCCGTAGTTGTGAGCCCCCTGGGCGTTGAAGTGGCTGAAGATGACCTTGGTGCCGGCCTCCTCTCCGATGCGGATGCCCTCCTCGATGGAACGGAGGTAACCGAAGGGCGGGTAGGCGGCGCCCAGGTCGCGGTCGTGAGTGTCGTAGATGGCCCCCGGGTATTCGGCGGCGATCCGGTTGAGCGCGATCAGTTCTTCGGTCTCCGCGTAGTTGCCCGGAAGGTAGAACAGCCCGCTCGACAGCCCATACGCCCCGCCCTCCATGGCGAGACGAACGAGATCGCCCATCAGGCCGAGCTCCTCCTCCGTTGGCGGGCGGTCGTCGAAGGACATCACCCGCGAGCGTACGGCGTTGTGGCCGACGAAGGTGAAGGCGTTGACGCCGATTCCCTGTTCGGTCCAGGCGGCGAGCTGTTCGGCGACCTCCGGCTGGCCTCCGCCGTCGAGCCCCAGGGCCACGCTCGTGATTCCCTGATGGAGGAAGGCGCGCGCGTCTCGTCCGTGATCTGTCTCGAGCTCCGCGTGCGAGTGCATGTCTATGAACCCGGGCGTGATCGTCAGACCGGTCGCATCCAGGGTGTCCCGCGCCTCCACGCCCTCCGCTGCGGCGTTTCCGATGAAGGAGAGACGCTCCCCGGTGATCGCCAGATCGGCCGTCACGGCCTCTGCGCCGCTGCCGTCGAGAAGCGAGCCGCCGAGTATGAGCGTATCCGCCGCAGGGCTCCCCCCGCCGCACGCGGCCGCCCCGACGAGCGCGAACGCGATCGTCATGCTGCGCAAGCGGTGGGCGAAGCGCTTGCGGAACTTGGCCACCTTGGGCGCGACCACGAAGGCGCAGTAAGGCTGACTTCGGTTGCGGGCGAAGTAGCGGTCGTGCTCGGTTTCGGCCGGATGGAAGGTCGCGAGCGGCTCGATTCGGGTCACGATGGGGGCGTCCCAAGGGCCGTCGCGGTCGAGCTCCTCGACCAGCTCCTCCGCGACTTCGCGCTGGCGGTCGGAGGTGTGGAGTATGATGGAACGGTATTGGGTGCCGACGTCGGCGCCCTGACGGTCTAGGGTGGTGGGGTCGTGGATGACGAAGAAGATCTCGAGCAGTTCGCCGTAGGAGATGACGCTCGGATCGAATTCCACCTTGACGACCTCGGCGTGACCCGTCGTTCCCGAACATACGTCCTTGTAGGTTGGGTTGCGCGATGAGCCGCCGGCGTAGCCCGACTTGACGGCCACGACGCCGACCACCTCCTGGAAGACGGCCTCCAGACACCAGAAGCATCCGCCGCCCAGGACCGCGATCTCAAGGTCGGTACCGTTCACATTGCGGGTCATGTTCGCTCTTCCTGTGCGTTCGTGGCCAGAGCCTCGGTCCACCGGCCCGAAGGGGGCCGGTCACCAACCGCAGCGGGCGTCGCCCCAGCCTGGACAGAGAAGCTAACGCGAAGCCATACCCCGCGCAGCCGCACCCATACCTTCCCGAAGGAGACTTGCGAGATGCCTGACGGGCAGGGTTCCGCCGCGCCTGCGCAGCCGTCCGCCGAGCTGCATGAGGCAGCCGGGGTCAGCCGAGGTTAGAGCGTCGACCGAGGGCAGGGTGTCGAGCTTGCGATCGGCCATCGCCGCCGAGACCTCCGGAAACTTGGTCGAGAAGAGTCCGCCGAAGCCGCAGCACTCTTCGGCCGCCTCCCACGCGACCGTCTCCGCGCCGCAGGCCCTGAGCAGAGCCGGCGGCTGAGCGCGCACTTCGAGCTCGCGCAATGCGTGGCAGCCGTGGTGGTAGGCGATGCGCTTGCCGCAAAGACCCTCGCCGAGCTTCGGAAGTGCACCGCCCGGTTCGCCGGCGTCGGCGGATTCGAGGTCGGCTCCCGGCGCTGCGGCAACGCCGGCGGCTCCCTCGCCACCTAGCTCCCGCGCAAGGAACTCGCCCAGCTCGAAAACGCGGTCGCCGATCTCCGCCCCACGCCGCTCGCCAAGCAGCTCGCGATAGCCGTTCCGAACCATGCTGGCGCAACTGCCGGAGAGGAAGATCGCGGGACGTCGGCCGCCGCCGTCGACAAGCGTTGCCGTGCGTTCGGCCATCCGCCTAGCCTCCCTGCGGTACCCCGACGAGTGGGCCGGCTGACCGCAGCAGGTCTCACCCCGTGCGAGATCGACCCGGAAGCCGAGATCGCGCAGCAGGCCGATCGCGTCGTCCACCGCGTCGCGAAAGAAGTTGTTGCCGAGACAGGTCGCGAAGAGGGTGACGCGATCAGACATGTGGATCTCCCTCCTGGTCCGGGCTGGTGAGGGGCGGTCGTAGTCCGGACGAGGCGCTGGCGTGGCGGCGCACCGCACGCCGGGCCTTTACCCGCCTGCTGGGGGCCGGCGCGAGCGTTGCCGGGGTTTTCCCGATCGGGAATATGGCCGGTACGTGCTGGTCAGGAAGCCGGCTTCATGACTAGGGGTGCCCTGACGACGTACCCCACACCCATCTCGTCCGTGATCCAGGTGTATATGGCGCCATGCCGGATCCAGAGTGGGCCGGCTGCCTCGAACCCGAGGCGAACGGAGCCCAGGTAGTCTCCGTCTTGGGAAAAGAGGTCGTAGAACGCGGGCGCATCGGCTGGAGTGACCCTTTGCACCCACAGCCGGCCTTCGTCGTCTACGAACGGGCTTGACGTCGGGGAGGAGAGCCGCAACTTCCTCGGCCTCGCGGCGCAGTTCGGGCATGAACTCGAGATACTCCTCCACGTAGGCGGCACGGTCCTCGTCCGTCACCGGTTGCACGGGCAGCCCGGCCTCGATGACAACCAATGTGTCAGCATCTTCGGTGGTCCGGGCGATGCGGTACTCCGCAGTTTTCGCACGCCAGAATCCCCCGGACGGGTTCACGACAACCGGCTCGGAGGCCTCGAAGCGAATGTCGAGAAAGCCCCAGAGAATCTCGGGCGTGGAGTATGCGTAGGACCGCCCCGTGACTTCACCGAAGTAGACGGAGTCCGTGGCCGCGGTGGACAGGTCGTAGGACTTGAAGTAGTGACGCTGGGTGACGTAGCTCAGTCCCATCGGAGGCGGGAAGCTCGCTTCCCCGACGATCTGGGAGGTCTCCTTCCAATAGCGGCCCAGGTTGTCGAAGGTCCCGTTCCAGATGTACGTGTAACTCATGACAGGCTTCAGGAACCGCCGAACCTCCACCCCGGTAGGGTCCACCCCGATGACCCTCCACTGGCCGGTGTCGTGGACCCACAGGAGGGTGTCTCCGGAGAGGAAAATCCCGTTGGCAGCCGCAATCTCCCCCGGGCCCTCCCCCTGCCGTACGATCGTCCGCAGGTATTGGCCACCGGAGTCGAAAACGCGGACCTCCGAGGCCTGCTGGTCCAGCACGTAGATGGTACCGTCGCTGGCGGCCTGGACGCCCCGGATGGCGCCGAAGACGAGATTCAGGTCCTCTCCGTCGATGGAGCCAAGTCTCAGATCCACGTTCGCTTCGGTGACTTCCGGCACGGTGTCGTCGATGGCGGGCAGGTCGGGATACCGCACCAGGAGCGCGCCGTTCGGTAGGGTTTCGCGCAGAGCGGGGGGTCCGCCGGATTCCGTGACGCAGGAGGAAACGGCGGTGGCGACGATGATAGTGAGTAGCGCACGAGACATGGGTTGTCACTTCCTGATCCGGGACAGTAGCTGAACCCGGCTTATTCATGAACCCGGCTTATTCATGAACCCGGCTTATTTATGACCTTGGGGTGAAGGGTAAGGTGGGGGGCTGAGGGAGCTCTCGCAACCCGCGAGGTGTCATCGTGATCCGGCGGCCCGAGACGGTGAGGCGCTGCTCGACGCCGTGCCGGAGGTGTTCGCCAAGGGCGGGAGGGGGAAGCTCGCCAAGGAGCATGAGGCGTAGATCCACGACCTGCACGCCGAACGGGAGGCACGGGCGGCGGCCGCCGAGCCCGTGGGGAGCGTCCGCGAAGCCATCGCGCAGGCGCGCCCTCGGTTGAACCACCGGCCTCATGACCCCCACGCGAAGCATCCCGGTTGCCTCTCTAGTGAGAAACTATTATCATTGCGGCCGAAACACTCTCGGCCACGCCCCGGTGCGACCCTACCGGCAGCGAGCGAGAACAAGCCGGGGTTCCAGGACGGGGATTATGAAGCGACTCATCGCAGTTCCATTTCTTCTGAGCATGGGCCTGAGCGCCGCCGCCGTGCCGGATGCCGAACAGTACCAGCTCCGGGTCGATCGCCTCGGGTACGCAACGACGACCCTCGAGGTCGGCCAC
>JAGWBQ010000025.1:0-22903 GCA_021295815.1 Gemmatimonadota bacterium
CCCCCTTCCGCATCGACTCGCACAAACCGGACAGGGTAGGTCTTCCCTGACCACGAGCCATCCGACATGGTGAAACTCACGGGTTTTCCGTCGGGGCCGAGGTGTTCGTAGACCGTCAGCGCCACGTCTGGCGGGTCGTCCACCGGTGTGGGGGATTCGCCGCAAGCCACGAACACCGTCGCGGCGAGAGGCAGGAGCAGCACTGTCACCAGGGCGCGGACTGGGAGCTTCGGGGTTCCGGTCATCTTTCGGTCCTTTCGTAAGGGTGAATCCGTCACCGGGGAAGATGGGGACGTTTCGCCGGGAGCGCAAGGGTCGTCAGGGCGAAGAGGGGGGGGCCGGGTCGGGGTCGCCCCTCGGCGATCCCCGATCCCGTTCCTCTCGACCCCACTCTTTATTTCGGAGTCGGGATCGGGGCGGACCGGAATTGCATGGGAATCGGCTTCGCGGCGGGTTGCTTCCCCCAAGTAGTGCCCAACTGGGCGGACGGATCGGGCGATCGAGGTCGGGGCCGCCGCGGCCTCACCCTCGTCCTGCGAAGCGGTTCGGTCCATCGCCCGGGAACCGGCGGCGGTTGCGCGCGACTATGCGGTAGACCGAGTCTCGCAGCCGTCGCGGGACGAATTTCAGCCAGCCGAGGCGAGCGTGGCTGCCCGTGATCTCGGCGGCCCGGAGCAGAGCGACGCTCCGCTCATGTACTCCTTCGCGGTCGATGAGTATCACCGTGTCGTCGTCCACGTCATCGATGCCGGCCCGCTCGAGCGCCTGTGCCGCCTCATCGGACCCCATCGCCACGCAGCGAAGACTCCCGCCCTTCCGCCCACGTCGGAGTCCGCGCACGGCCTTGTCGCACAGGGCGCACTCGGCATCGTAGATGAGAACGGCCTCCTCGTTCACGCACCGACGCCTGTCATGCGCCCGACCCCGGCCAACCTCCTCACTCCTGTCGGCTCGGGCCTGAGGGCGAATCCGATGCACAACCGGGCCTCATCTCTTGAAACCGTCGCCGCAAATGCGCGACGCATGGCTTCGGCGATCTCGTCCGCGTCCATCGGTTCGCACATGGCGATCATCCCCGAACCCGCGCCCGAGGTTGTGACGGCCCAAGCCCCGGCCGCGTAACCGGCCCGAAGGGCGGCCTCGCCTCCTTCAATCAGCGGCAACCTGTGGGACGTATGCAACTCCTCGCCCTCCACCGCCGCGCGCAACAGCATCGGATCGCCGGTCTCCAATCCCCGTGTGAGAGCCACCGCCCGTGCGGCTGAACGCACTGCGGTCGCGTGCGACACCTCGTTCGGCAACGCCTTGCGAGCCTCCCTGGTAGAGAGCGGGCGGGCGGGCGCCGCGAACGCGAAGCCGATCTCGGGCGAGAGCTCGAGAACGGCGACACCGAAGGTCTCGGTTTCGCCTCTGCGCTCCGCAGCGCTCTCCCCCGTCTTCGGCACTACGGCCACAAGACCCCCGAGTAGAATCGGTGCGACGTTGTCGCCGTGCCCTTCGCGCTCCATCCCCAGCGCCAGGATCGCCCCCCGGTCGGTGTCGAAACCGCACGCGGCCAGCCCGAGGTCGAAGCCCGCGACGGTCGCCGCCGCCGAGGCGCCCAGACCTTTGCCGACGGGAATCTCGGAGCGCATGGTCAGCACGCCCGACGGCACTGCTCCGGCCCCGCGCACCGCGCGCAGAAACGCGGTCGCCGCCAGATCCTCCTCTGGAGGCACTGCCAAGTCGGCGAGCGTTCCCTCGCGCACGACCGCGAACTCGCTTGCTCCGGGCTTGAACGAGATCTCGAGGTGGAGGTCGAGCGCCAGGCCGATGCAGTCGAATCCGGCACCAAGGTTCGAGGTCGAACAGGGAACTCGGACGGTGGCGGAGGTCAACGGTCGCGGCGCCCCGACAGCAGGATCGACGTCGGTCCGGCCGCGCTCGTCCATCAGGCCAACACACCCGCCAACTCGCTCAGGTCGGGAGCGATCTCCACCCAGCGCTCATCTCGCTCCAACGCAGCAGCCAGCGACGGCGGGGGCACGGGATCCACACCCGTCACCGGCTCCACCACCTCGGGAAATTTCGCCGGGTGCGCGGTGGACAGGATCACCGTCGGGGCTCCGCAGGCCGGTATTCGTTCGTGCGCATGGACTCCGACCGCCGTATGCGGGTCGAGCAGGTAGCCCGACTCCTTCCAGGTTCGCTCCATGCAGTCCGCCGTCTGGGCGTCGCTCACGCTCACGGCGGTCACCAGAGCCCCCAGGTCGTCGTGATTCGGGAAGATGGCCTGGATTCTCTCCAGATTGCTCGGGGCCGCGACGTCCATGGCGCTCGACAGCGTAGCCTGGGAACGCAGCGTGTCGCCGGACCGCGGTGCGGCGCCCGTGAACGCGGTTTCCGTGCCCGACATGTACCTCGGAAAGGCGTCGTTGGCGTTGCAGGCGGCTACGAAACCCGCCGTCGGAACACCGGCGCGGTGCGCCAGCAAACCGGCGCACAAGTTGCCCAGGTTCCCGCTCGGGACCACGAAGCGGGGAGGACCGCGCTCCGCGCGCTCCAAAGCTCCGACCGCGTGAGCGTAGTAGAAGGTCTGCGGCAGGAGCCTGCCCACGTTGATCGAATTGGCCGAGGTCAGCCTGTGGGTGGCCCGCAGCTCCCGGTCTGCGAAAGCAGCCTTGGCGAGCGCCTGGCAGTCGTCGAAGGTGCCGCGCACGGCCACCGCCGTAACGTTGCCGCCGAGCGTGGTCATCTGTCGCCGCTGACGTTCGGTGACGGCGTCAAGCGGAAACAGCGGCACCGTCCGGCAGCCCTCGAGACCTGTGAACGCGGCGACCACGGCCCCGCCGGTATCGCCCGAGGTGGCGACCAGCACCGTCCTGGGTGACTCTGCCCCGGATGGCGTCGGCCGAGGCGCGGCGGTCGGATGCGGCGTCGGAGCCGACGGGCCGGGACCGGTGTCGTCCGTCACTCGAGCCATGAGCGCCGCCATGAACCTCGCTCCTACGTCCTTGAAGGCACACGAGGGTCCGTGGAAGAGCTCGAGGATGTAGGCGCCGGGGGCGATCTCGACCAGAGGCGCCGGGAAATCGATGGCCGCCCGCGCCGCCGCCCGCGCCTCTGCTCGCATCCCCGGAAGCAGCGCACCGGCGATCGTCTGCGCGCTCTCCTGGAAGCTGTCGCCGACCCGAGATCGGCTCTCGCCGGAGCTCGGCGAGCCCGCGTTTCCGTACGGCCAATCGACCTTCGGAAGCGGCCGGGGCAGAAAGAGACCGCCGTCCTGCGCCAGGCCGGTGAAGAGCGCTTGAGCGAGGCTTACCGGACCTGCGCCCCGCGTGCTGAAGAACGCGGTATTCGGGCTCAGGCCGGGGCGGGCCACAGCCAGCCGAAGACGCCGGCCGTCACCAAGGAGTAGACGAGCCCGTCGAACATGGACTTGAAGGTGGTCGACCATTTTTGGGCCCACCAGATCGAACGTGGCAGCTCGCCGAAGGCGTAACAGGCGAAGGCCGTCGCTCCCACAAGCCGGAAGACGGTCAGGTACTCCGCGTCGGCCGCGAGCGTGCGGCTCGCCAGGTAGGCGCAGAAGACTCCTACCAGCACGCAAAAGCCGAACCACTTCGCGAGGCCGGGTCCCATGTTGAGGAGCGCGTCCGGTCTGAACACCGTCATCCGAAGCGTCGGTCCGCTCTCCACCTTCTCCCGGTACTCCGGACTTCTGAAATCCCCGTCCTTGGGTTTCGGCACGACATACTCACCGGGTTCGATCCCGAGAGGGTGCACAGCGGCACGGAAGGCGTCCTCGTCGGGAACGGCTACCTGGTCGGTCGCGTGATGCTTCAGGACGGCATGGAAGACCCAACTGACAAGAAACACCAAGGTCGCCGAGAGAAGTACGGGCAGCCAGAGCGCGATGATGGTTGTTTCCATGTCCTTTGCGGGTCGGAGTGAATGGGCGTGGCGCGAAGGCCCGCGAGCGTCGAGCTCCTCCTTACGTTAAGACAAAATTGACCAGCCGGCCAGGAACATGGATTACGCGCCGCTCCTCTCCGCCTTCCAGGAAGCGGGCCACGTTCCCGTCCGCGCGGGCCGCGCCAATCACTTCGTCCCTCTCGGCATCGGCCGCGACCTCGACCGCTCCGCGCAGCTTGCCGTTGACCTGGACGGCGATCGTCACGGTAGGCTCCGCGAGCTTCGCCGGATCCCATGTCGGCCAGTTGCCGCCGTCGAAGATGCTGCCGTCGCGACCCAGCCGTTCCCAGAGCTCCTCCGCGATGTGGGGAGCGAACGGCGCCGCCATCGCCACCAGGGGCTCCACCTCTGAACGGACCGCGCGTCGACCGCCGGCTCGAACAACGTTTAGGCACTCCATGAGCGCCGCGATGGCCGTGTTGTAGCCGAGCTCCGGAATCTGCTCAGTGACCTGCCGGATGGTCTGGTGCAGCTTGCGCTCCACGCCCGGATCGGGCTCACCGTCCTGGGCCGCGAGCACGGTCTCCCACAGTCTGTGCAGGAAGCCGTAAGGTCCGGTTATGCCCTCGGCGCGGTAGTCACCGCCTTCCTCGAAGGGGCCGATGAACATGAGGAAGAGCCTGAAGGCGTCGGCGCCGAACTCCGAGATGATCGGGTCCGGAACGATGACGTTGCCGCGCGACTTCGACATCTTCGCACCCTCGGCGATGATGAGCCCGTGCGCGCGGAAGCGATCGAAGGGTTCCTCGAACTCCAGATACCCGAGATCCTTGAGCGCCATGGTCAGGAAGCGGGCGTAGAGAAGGTGGAGGACCGCGTGCTCATGGCCACCGATGTAGGCGTCGACCGGCAGCCACTTTCGGGTCATGTCCTCGTCGAAGGGAACGAGGGTGAAGTCGGCGGAGGGGTAGCGCAGGAAGTACCAGGCGGAGTCGAGGAAGGTGTCCGAGACGTCGGTTTCGCGGCGCGCGTCCCGTCCGCACTCGGGGCAGGACGCGCGATACCAGGTGTCGACCCGGGCGAGCGGGCCCGTTCCGGATTCGTCCGGTCTGAAGTCGAAGACGTGCGGCAGCAGGACCGGAAGATCGATGTCCGGGACGGGTACCGCCCCGCATTCGTCGCAATGGATGATCGGAATGGGCGGTCCCCAGTATCTCTGCCTGGAGATGCACCAGTCGTGGAGGCGGAAGTTGACCTGGGCCTCGCCCCAGCCCTCTTCCTCCGCCCAGACGGTCACCGCTCGGACGGAATCGGCCGTGGACACGCCGTCGAAGCCTCCTGAGTTCACCAGAACGCCCTCTCCCGCGAAGGGCTCCTGGACCGGGGTATCGCCGTCATCGTCCCCGCCCGCGACCACGCGCACCACCGGCAGTCCGTGCTCGGTCGCGAACTCGAAGTCGCGCCGGTCGTGGCCGGGCACGGCCATGATCGCGCCGGTGCCGTAACCCATGAGCACGTAGTCGGCGATCCACACCGGTATTCGCCTGCCGGTAGCCGGGTTCCGGCAGTACCCCCCGGTGAAGACCCCGGTCTTGGCGTTCCCGGCCCGCTCGCGCGACCGCGGATCGTGGCGGAGAGCCTCGGTCCGGTAGCTGCGGACTTCATCCCGGCGGTCGGGAGCCGTGACCGCGTCGACCGACGGATGTTCGGGCGAGAGCACCATGAAGGTGGCGCCGAAGACCGTGTCCGGCCTGGTCGTGTAGACCGCGATCTCCGTCTCGGTCGCCGGGGCCGCTCTCGCGGACTCCGCCGCAGCTCCCATCCGCTCCGCCTTGGTCCGGTCGGTTCCCCGTTTTCCCGACAGTATCGGGAAGCGCAGCTCAGCGCCTTCGCTCCGGCCGATCCAGTTGCGTTGCGCCTTGAGCGTCTTCTCCGACCAGTCGATCACCTCGGTGTTCGCCAACAGCCGATCGGCGTAGTCGGTGATCCGGAAGAACCACTGCTCGATGCTCCGCTGTTCGACGGGAGTGTCGCAGCGCTCGCAGGCGTCGGCAACCACCTGCTCGTTGGCAAGCACGGTGAGACACGAGGGGCACCAGTTCACCGGGGCCTCCTTTCGCTCCGCGAGCCCGGCCTCGAAGAGGCGCAGGAAGATCCACTGGGTCCAACGGTAGTACTCGGGATCGGTCGTGTCGACGGTGTGGCGCCAGTCGAACATCCCCCCCATGCGCCGAAGCTGACGCTTGAAGTTGCGCACGTTGGCCGGAATGAGATCCATCGGATGCGTGCCCATCTTCAGGGCGAAGTTCTCGGAGTGAATGCCGAAAGCGTCGAATCCAATGGGCTCGAAGACCGTTCGCCCCCGCAGTCGCCAGTAACGTCCGTGCACGTCGGCGCCGGCGAAAGCGTAGATGTTGCCCACATGGAGCCCCTCCGCCGAAGGGTAGGGAAACATCATGAGGTTGTAGTAGGGATCCTCGGCCCGCCCCAGCTCCTCCGTCGTGAACAGGTTGGTGCCTCGTTCCTCCCATAGTCTTTGCCACTTGAGCTCGACCGCATGAGGGTCGTATGAAGCGCGCTCCGGTTCGCTCGAGACGCGATCCTGCTCGCTGGAAACGGCAGCTCGCTCGCGCGAGGCCCGTTCTGGTTCGGACTGGGACGTGGCTAGGGGCATGGTGGACGGCCGGACTGGCGATCTCGGAGGCGCCGGAGGCAGAGGGGTGCGTCTGCCAGTGACGGCTGCAACCGTGCGGGTGCGTTCCCGTGAGGAAAGGAAAGCTAACAGCCCACGCCTGCCCGATGCCCGCGCTTGTGAACCCGGTAGGCTCCGGGCGGGTAGGGGAGCCCCATGTCAGCACCCAAACGCAAGATCACGGGGGCGAGTCTCAGGCACGCCTTCACGGAGATCATTTGGCCGCGCCGCAAGCTGGTGGTCGTCGGTCTGGTTCTCATCTTCGTGAACCGTCTCTGCGGCCTCGTGCTGCCGGCATCCACGAAGTACATCATCGACGACTTCGTCCAGCCTCTCTTGGGCTCCGGACTCGCCTTTTCCAGCGACGAACTTTCCAGCCTCTGGGTCCTCCTCGGCGCTCTGGTCGCTGCGGTGGTAGTTCAGGCGGCATCGTCGTACTCGCTCACGCTCCTGTTGAGCGTCGAAGCCCAGCGGCTCATTGCGGACCTGCGGTCGCAGGTGCAGCGGCACGTGCTCCGGCTGCCGGTGCGGGTCTTCGACAACACCAAGTCCGGAGAGCTCGTCTCGCGCATCATGGACGACGTCGAGGGCGTGCGCAATCTCGTGGGCACGGGGCTGGTCCAGCTCGTGGGCGGCGGGCTCACGGCGATCGTGTGCCTGGGCTTCCTGCTGGACATCTCGTGGCAGATGACTCTCTGGGCCCTTCTGCCGCTGGGCGGCTTCGCCCTGGTCTCCACCAAGGCCTTCCAGAAGATGCGCCCGGCGTTCCGGGAGCGCGGCAAGATCAGGGCCGAGGTTTCGGGGCGCCTCACCGAGGCGCTCGGAGGCATCCGTGTGATCAAGGGCTTCCACGCGATCAGCCGGGAAGAGGCGGTCTTCGCCGAAGGGGTGATGCGGATCTTCGCCAACGTGCGCACGACCCTCACCGCGCAGAGCATGGTGATGAGTCTGGGTTCGATGTTCACCGGGCTCGGGGGAGTGCTGGTGCTGGGTTTCGGCGGCTGGCTCATCGTGCAGGGCGATCTCACCGTCGGCTCTCTCTTCGCGTTCTCGCTCTTCCTCGGTTTCCTGATCGCTCCGGTGATGCAGATGGCGAACATCGGCACGCAGATGACCGAGGCCTTCGCGGGACTGGATCGCACGACCGAGCTGCTCGGCTGGCCCCTGGAGGACGACGATCCCAAGAGGGTGGTCGAGATGCCGGAGATCGTCGGGCACGTCCGCTTCGAGAACGTGCTCTTCTGCTACGAGACGGACAAGCCCGTGTTGCGAGGCATCGACATAGACGCGCCCCCCGGAGCGGTGGTCGCCCTGGTCGGGAGTTCGGGCTCGGGCAAGTCGACCACGATGTCACTGGCCGCCTCCTTCCTGACGCCCGACGACGGACGCATCCTGGTGGACGGCGTGGACCTGCGCACGGTGAAGCTCGACAGCTACAGGTCTCAGCTCGGTCTCGTCCTGCAGGACGATTTCCTCTTCGACGGATCGATCCGCGACAACCTTCTCTTCGCGCGTCCCGACGCTGAACCCGCCGACGTGCGGGCGGCTGCCGAGAGGTCTTTCGTGACCGAATTCAGCGACCGCTTTCCCGACGGCCTCGACACCATCATCGGCGAGCGAGGCGTCAAGCTCTCAGGGGGTCAGCGCCAGCGCGTCACCATCGCTCGGGCGATCCTGGCGGATCCGCGGCTGCTCCTGCTCGACGAGGCGACCTCGTCCCTCGATACCGAGAGCGAGGCTCTCATCCAGCTCAGCCTGAAGGAGCTGCTCAAAGACCGAACGACCTTCGTGATCGCCCACCGGCTCTCGACCATCCAGCGAGCCGATCAGATACTGGTCGTCGAGGGCGGGCGGATCGTCGAGCGGGGAATGCACGACGAACTGATGGAGCGGCGGGGTCGGTACTTCGAGCTCTACACCTTACAGGCGCGCATCTGACGGTCCGCAGGTAGGACCTCTCGGGTCGGACCGGCTTCCGAGATCGGACCGACTCCCCGGGGTCGGACCGAGTTCCGGGATCAGACCGAGTCCGGCGTTCCCCGGTCGTCCGGCGCTTGCGGCTCGTCCAGCGCCCGGGCTCTCTTTCTGATCCATATTCCCACCCCGGCCACGAGCCCCAGCGGCAGCAGGGTCAGCAGCCCGGTGGTCGCCAGGAACGCCATCCGGTTCTCCTCGTTGGCGTCGAAGCATACGGGGCAGGCGAAAGCCGTCTCGGGAAGGACCGCGAACACGAAGGCGGCGGCCGCAAGCGCGAGACCCGTCGTTGAGCGTCTCAGAAGTATACCCTCCAGTAGATGATCGGCCAGACCAGCACCACAAAATACCAGAAGACCGCTATCGAGGCTAGCTGGTTCCGGCTCAGCTTCTCCTTGTGCGTGCGGTACCATCCCCAGGACAGGGCCAGAATCGCTGCCACGGCATGGAGACCGTGCACGCCCACGATCAGGTAGAAGAGCGCTCCGTAGGTGCTGGAGGTCATGGTCAGCCCCTCCGCGATCAGCGCGGTCCACTCCCTTCCCTGCATGACCACGAAGAGCGCGCCCAGCACTGCGGCTCCCGCGACCAGCATGGAGACCATCCGGTCGCGTCCGCGGCTTTTCCACTCCAGTTGCGCCATGAGGAGCGCGATCCCGCTGGCGAGGAGCGCCGACGTGTTCAGCGCCGTCTCCTGCCAGGGGAGCGGCGGCTGCCCGTACGGCGGCCACATAGCGCCGGCCGCCGCGCCGGTGCGCACGATGGTGTGGGCGGTGATGAGACCGGCGAAGAGCATGATCTCGGTGAAGACGAAAACCACCATGCCCAGCACACCGTCGGGAAGCACCTTTCGCCGCGCCGGTAGGGATGATGCGTTCATACCGCCGTTCGCTTCACTACCCGTCGGGTCGGAAGCCCATCACGTACTCGGTCAGGGCCTGGATCTGCTCGTCGTCGTAGTTGAGGCCCCAGGCCACCATGAGACTGGATCCGCCCACCGAAGCCGCACCGTACTTGATGACGTTGAAGATGCGTTCTTCGTCGCGCTCGGCCCAGAAGGCCGGATCGGTGAAGTCGGCCGGCGGCGGGTCGAGAGCGGCTCCGCCGGCTCCGGTGCCGTCACCGGCCTGCCCGTGGCAGGTCGCGCAAGCGATGTCGTAGGTCGCGCGGGCGTCGAAGGCCACAACGGTCTCGACGGCTTCGTTCTCGGAGTGGTCGTCGTCGCCGCGGCCGACCGGGCCTTCTCTTTCGACCGCGCTCTTCGCGGCCAGGTTCACCCAGTTGTTACCCTCGTGGTTCATGATGTCCGGCGCCACACCGGCCACGAAGAGGGTCATGAGAAGAAGCGAGGTGGCGAGGATCATTCGCATCAGCCGCTTCTCGAAGCGCAGGTGCATGAAGTTCGCCACCACGAGACTCGCCTTGTAGACGGCGATGCCGAACGCCGTGACCAAGGTGACCAGCAGGACCTCCAGGAAGGGTCCGGCCACGCTGACCACGAGGGCGGCCAGCAGGATGAAGTAGATGCGGCGATAGTTGACGTGGTGATCGCTGGCCATGAGTCGTTCCCTACTTCGCGATGTAGAGGAGAGGGAAGAGGAAAATCCAGACCACGTCCACGAAGTGCCAGTAAATGCCGATCGTCTCGACGCGGTGCAGCTCCCTCCCCCTGAAGGCGTCCCAGGCGATAAAGAGCATTATGATCGCTCCTGCGAGCACGTGAAGAGCGTGGATCCCCGCAGCCGTGTAGTAGAAGCCCCAGAAATTGCTCGACTGGATGGTGTAGCCGTGGGTGATCTCGGACGTCCACTCGAAGGCCTTGACGATCATGAAGGTCGCGGCCCCGCCGACGGTCAGCAGCAGAAAGCCCGCCGCCTTCTTGCCGTCGCCTCGCTCTGCGGCCTGGTGCGCCAGCACCGCGGTGAAGCTGGAGGTGAGAAGGACGAAGGTGTTGAAGGCTCCGATCCAGGTCTGGGTGTGCGCGGCGTCGAGGCCGAACCAGGGGTGGCCGATACGGAACATGAGGTAGGAGCCCAGCACGCCCCCGAAGATCACGACCTCGGACGCGAGCACCCACCAGACGGCCAGGCGCGCGGTAGGGATGCCGGTGGCGCTGCGCTGGGTGGCGATAGGTTTGGCGGCTGACATCTCTTGGCGGTTTAAGGCTTGTCCTGGGGCCAGAAGTCCTCGTCGTGCTCCGGGTTCGAATACTCGTAAGGACCGCGGTACACGTTGGGGAGTTCCGACACCAGCCAGTTGCCGTGCGGAGGCGGAGAGGGCGTCGTCCACTCGAGCGTGCTCGCCCTCCAGGGGTTCTTACCCGCCTTCGGGCCGCTCCGCCAGCTCTTGATGCAGTTGTAGAAGAAGACGAATTGGAAGGCGAGCATGACCAGGAGCGAGTAGGTGGCGAGCTCCCTCAGGTCATACATGAAAGGCGTGTTGAGATCGGGGTGGTACTCGAAGTTGCTTATGCGGCGGTGCTGGCCGAACGATCCCAGGAAGAAAAGCGGGATGAAGATGAAGTTGAAAGGGATCACCGTGCCCCAGAAATGGATCTTGCCCAGTCGATCGTCCATCATTTTCCCGAACATCTTCGGGAACCAGTAGGTGAACGCGGCGAAGGTCCCGATAATGGCTATCGGGAAGAAGGTGTAATGGAAGTGCGCCAGGACGAAATAGGTGTCGTGGAAGTAAATGTCCGCGCCGCTGGCGCCCAGGAAGATGCCGGTCACCCCGCCGATCAGGAATTCGGCCATGAAGGCGAGCGCCCAGAGCATGGGGGTCGTGAAACGGATCGAGCCGCCCCACAAGGTGGCGATTATGACGAAGAGAAGTTCGGCGATCGGTATCGAGATCAGCAGCGTGGTGATCGTGAAGACGTTCGCCATGCGCGGATCGATGCCGGCGACGAACTGGTGGTGGGCCCAGACGAAGAAGCTGAGCACGCCGGTCGCCACCGTCGTGTAGAGCATGAGCTTGTATCCGAAGACCTTCTTGCGCGCGAAGACGGCGACGATCTCGATCACGAATCCGATCGCGGGCAGGAGCACCACGTAGACCTCGGGGTGGCCGAAGAACCAGAAGAGGTGCTGCCAGAGAATCGGATCGCCTCCCGCCGCAGGATCGAAGAAGCCGGTGCCGATGGTCTGGTCGAAGAGAAGCATGATCGCGCCGGCGATGAGCGGCCCGACCGAGAGCATGAAGAGGATGCTGGCGATGACGATCATCCAGCAGACCAGCGGGATGTCGTAGGCCTTCATGCCCGGGGCCCGCGAGTTCATCAGCGTGGTGATGAAATTGATCCCGCCCAGGAGAAACGCGACGAATTCGAGCGCCACCGCTATGAGCCACAAGGTGGATCCGAGATCGGTCTGGTTCAGATCCCCGTCGGCCGAGAGCGGCGGATAGGCGGTCCACGCCCCTCCGAATCCTCCGCCCTCGACGAAGAGCGAGAGCAGGAGGACGATCACGCTCACCAGGAAGATCTGGTACGAGAGCCGGTTGATCCGCGGGAAGACCATGTCGTCCGCGCCGATCATCAGCGGGATGAGGAAGTTCCCGAAGGCGGCGATGAGGACGGGCATCGCCACCCAGAAGATCATGATCGAACCGTGGTTGGTGACCAGGGAGTTGTACTCGTGCGCCGACACCTGCCCGAACCCGGGGACGCTGATCCCGGGGAAGGCGAGCTGCATGCGGAACACGTAAGCCATGAACCCGCCGATGACCGCCATCGCCATCCCCGTGAAGAGGTACTGCATGGCGATGACCTTGTGGTCGGTCGACCAGAGGTATTTGAGGATGCCCTGAGGCCCGTGATCGTGGCTCTCGTGCAAGGCGTTGTCTGCCATCGGTATGGGTGTGGAGGCTACGGTATGGTCCCGGTCGAATTCGCGGCGAGCCACTCGGAGTGCCGGTTCGCGTCCTCGATGTGGATGCGCCCCCGCATGACTCCGTGACCGATGCCGCAGATCTCGGCGCACTGGATGTCGTGCTCGCCCGTGTTCGTCGCTTCGAACCATCCGGTGATCGACCGACCGGGAATGGCATCCTGCTTAAGGCGAAACACGGGAACGGAGAAGGAGTGCAGGGCGTCGCGAGATTCGAGGTGAAAGTGATAGATCTTGTCCACCTCGATGTGGAGTTCGTCGACGGTGAAGATGTCGTCCTCGGTGTCGAGCTCGTTGTCGAGTCCGGGGTGTTGGAAGGTCCAGGCCCACTGCTGCCCGATCACGCGGATCTCGGAGTCGGCTTCGGGAAGAACCATCTTGACGTTGCGCCATGCGATCACCGAAAAGACGATGATGACCACGTCGAAGAAGAGGATGACGAAGTGGGGATAGGTCACCCAGCGTTTCACCGTCTTGTCGGTGCCGTCCTTGCCCTGGAGGTACCGGGCGGGCGTTCCATTGCTCGCCCTGAACTTCCAGATGAGCCAGAAAAAGAGGACCTCGGCAGCGATGAAGCCTATCCCCGCGAGGATGAGAACGATGAGGATGACGTTGTCGATCTGTCCGGCGTACGTGGACGCCTGCTCCAGATACCAGTTAGGCATGTGTCAGCCCCATCTCGTGAGAGCGATGATGGCGGCCGACGCCGCCGCGAAGCCGATCACCCCGAGCACGGTGTAGCGAAAGGTCTTGAATGCGTCGCTCAGAGCCGGGTTTTCCTCGTCGGACGGAGGGGGCGGCGGTGGCTTCGGGTTGACCGTGTTCATTTCGAGCTATCTGAGGGTCTGGATATACGCGACCACGTCCCTGATCGCCTGGTCGCTGAGAGCTATGGACTGCGCCCGCATCTGAGCGCCCCAAACGTCGTCGGGATCCGCACCGCGGGCTCCGTCCCGGTAGTCCCTCAGCTCGCCGGCGAGGTACCAGTCGTCGATGTTCACGAGCGGTGGCGCGTGCAGGATTTCGTCTCCCGCTCCGTCTTCACCGTGGCAGGTGGCACACACCGTAGCGTAGCGCTCGGCGCCCGCTCCGGCGTCGCCCCCGAGGGTGGACGGCGGTTGAACGGGCGGAAGCGAAGCCACGTACTCGGCTACCGACACGATGTCGCCGTCCTTGTTGAGGGTCTCGGCCATCGGGCGCATGCGCAGCCCCGCCAGATCGGCGTGGTGCATCCCGCGCCAGCGTCGCTGGAAGGCGTTGAGCTGTTCTTCAAGGTACCACTGGGGCAGACCCGCTATCGCCGGCGCCTCGATGTCCGGGTTGCCGACACCGGCTTCGCCGTGGCAGGGAGAGCAGGCCTCGAAGAGCTCCTCGCCTTTGGCTATGCCCGGCTCCGGATGGAGCTCGCACGCCTGGGCGGCGAGGAGGAGGACGAGGAGGAAGAGGCGCTTGTGGATCATCAGGTGGAGATGGCTAGGTCGATGGCCTCATCGACGAGCATGATCGGAATTCGGTTCCGGACAGGGTAGAGACGCGATCCGTCCTCCCGCACAAGACCCTCCGAAATCGGTTCCGTTACCGACTCTCCACCGCCATTGACCACGCGACCCGCCTCGATGCCGGCGTTCAGGCGATCGAGCAAGGACGCCTCCGCCGGTCGGAGAGCTTGATGTGTCTCAGGGCAGACCAGGATCTCCAGAAGTTCGGGATCGACCATTCGGAGGCTTGAAAGGGGCACGGGGGTGCCGGAAGGGTAGGGAAATCTATACCTTTTATCAACCACTTGGGAGACCGCCATGCATCGAACCGAAAATCGCTCCGCTTTCGTTTCCACCGGGAAACCTAAGAACCATCTTTCATCCTGGGCGGTCCTGCTCGCTCTCGCGACGGTAGCCTGCGGCTCCGACGCCCAGTCGGGTCAGGCCGACGGAGACGGGGCCTACCGTCCGCAGTCCGCCGTGCCCGACACGGTGAGGCCGAGCGGGGACGCCCCCGAAGCCAATCGTGCCTGGGTCGTCTTCAGCCACGACGACGGAACCGCCGACACGGTTGTCGCCGAGATCGCCGCCAGCCCTGAAGAGCGGCAGCAGGGGCTGATGCACCGTGAGAGCCTCGCCCAAGGCGCCGGCATGCTCTTCGTCTTCGAGGACAGCCAGGAGAGGTCGTTCTGGATGGCCAACACCTACGTCCCGCTCGACATCGCGTACATGGACGAGGAGCTGACCATCGTCAGCATCCTCGCCATGACGCCGCTCGACACCAATCTCTATCCGAGCGGCGCACCGGCGATGTACGCTCTCGAGGTGAACCAGGGCTGGTTCGCCGCCCAGGGGATCGAGGTCGGCGACCGGGCCGAGGTGATCCGCGGAACGAGACCCGGGTCCTGACAACCCCGAGTCGGGCGGAGGCTCAACCCCGCGCCGCCGGCTTGAGAACTTCCTTCAGCGCCTCGAGATCCGAACGGTCGTTGTAGACGTGGACGGAGACCCGCAACGCCGAGCCTCGCAGCGAGACGTGGATACGTCTCCGCGCGAGCTCGGCCTGGAGCTCGACCAGATCCACCTTGGCCGGCATCCGGAGTCCGAAGAGGTGGGAAGAGCGCCACGCTCGTCCCTCCGCTTCGTACCCGTCCCCGGCCAGATCGGCGAAAAGACCGTCGGTCAGATCGGCGCAGTACGCCTCGATCCGGCTCGCGCCCCAACCCAACATGAGATCGAGCGAAGCCTCCGCGATGGGCAGCAGGAAGAAATTGGAGCGCTCCGCCACGTCATAACGGACCGCTCCGGGCCGGTACTCGGCTCGGTAGTTGACCAGACGCCGGAAGTCGTCGCTGCCGGCGCGACCGATCCAGGTCTCCTCGATGGGTGTGCCGTCGTCGAAGCGCGGCCCCATCCAGGTGAAGGCGACCGAGTACGGTCCTAGCAGCCACTTGTAGCTGCACGAAACCACCAGGTCGGGCTGCACCTCGGCGACGCTGAAGGGCGCCATCCCCAGCGACTGAGTGGCGTCCACCACCAGGGCCGCGCCGAAACGCCGACACCGGCCGCCCACGGCTTCCAGGTCGAACTGCGTGCCGTCGGTCCAATGGACGGTGGGCACCGTCACCACTGCCGTCTCGGGCGTGACGGCCTCCAGGAGCCGCTCGTTCCAAAGAGCTCCGCGCACCCCTCCCTCGCCGGGGGCCACCACCCGCAGCTCGGCGCCGGACTCGGCGGCGAGCCTGTGCCAGGCGTAGACGTTGCCCGGGAATTGCTCTTCCAGCAGGACGATGTTCTGTCCCCTCGAGACGGGGAGGTTCTTCGCCGCGCAGGCCGCGGCGTAGGACACGCCCGGCTGGATCGCCACCCGCTCCGGCTCGTCCGAGCCCACCAGCGACGCGAACCGCTTCCGCAGCGCGTCGCTGGTGGACCAGAAGTCGCCCGGCGGGACGATGGCCGTCGGGAGACGCTTGCGCGCAAGCGCCTCCCGACCCGCCTGCTCCGCCTCCCGGGGCAGAGGCCCCATGTAGGCGCAGTTCAGGAAGTGCGTGTCGGAAGGGAGAGCGAAGCGGTCGCGCTGGCCGGCCAGCGGGCCTGTTTCGCTCTCCCTCGCAGTGGTCCGCGTCGGCTCCACCGCTTCCGAGCCGGAGGCTCGGGTTTCGCTTTCGGTCGTCCGCGTCATGCCGAAAAGCTAACAGCCCGTCATAGAGCCCGCGCCGCTCGGTTCGGCAATCACGGTCGCTCGAAGCCGTTCCTACTCGGGGCCGATCACGCAGGCGAGCAGCCTGGCCCGGAAGGCCAACTCGCACCGAAGACGGCTCCCGAAACCCGTCGCGCGGGATTTACAGTGCTCAAACCAGGCGTCGGCCAACACGAAGCACGCTTCGCGGTCCGAAGCCACGACGATGCAGGGAGGCTCCCATTCCGTGTCCTGAACGACCGCCGAAGTGGAAAGCGGGGCGGTCACCGTCGACGGCGGCGACGGGGCGGCGGCCGAGACGACGGCCGGGAAGAGCGCCGCTTCCGGCGCGGCGACTCCGTGACCGGGGGTGAAGGCCGCGGCGATCGCGAGGACCAGGGCGGCGGCGGCGATGCGGATGGTGTTTATGGCGCTTATGATGCTCGTCATGATTTTCTCCTAGTCCGTTGCGGTGTCATGGCTCTCGTCAGAGAGCTCGAGGTGACGGCCGGAATCGGATTCGTCACGAATTTGTCCTTCGGCGTCCGACAGTATCTCCTTGACCCCAGTGCTTACGCATGCGGCGAGGTCGACCGCTAGAAAAACCGCGCATCCGGCGCGACCCAGCCACGTGTGGCCTTTCGCCTTCAGACATGCATTCGCGACCTCCTCGGCGTCGGCGGCGCAGTCCATCAGCCGGGTGGAGGTGGTGCACGGGTGGTCGCCTCCGTATGTGGATTCCTCGCACTCCACCACCTCCGTTCCGTCCTGTGCGGCTGCGGCCGATACCGGGCTGCCGGCGAGGGGAGTCGGAGCTGTCGCCACGAGGGCCGTCAGCGCACAGCCGACGACCGTGGGGGCTCCGCCGATCTCGAGTCCGACCGACTCGATGGCGGCGGTTGGACGGGGCCCGAATGCGAAGGCCACCGCCAGTGCGAACATGGAACAGCGCTTGATCTTGCTCATTTATTCCTCCTGTTTGTGTATTCCCCCGAACCCTGGTGGTTCGGCAGATGGAGGAAACTACATGGCGGACCGGGCCATTTCCATGTCGTTTTGGGACATCGTCAGGCGACCGTCAGCGCCGGACTCGTTTCAACGTTCCGGAAGCAGGGCCTCGTAGACGATCGGGGCCAGCGCTCGATCCAGAGGAGTCCCGCCGTAGGGCTGGAGTTGCGTCCATGCGAAGACGAAGAGATCCGCCTCCGGATCGACCCAGAAGTACGTGTTCGCCACCCCGGCCCAGCGGAAGGCGCCGACTCGGTTCTCCATGTCCACCGCGAAACCGAGGCCGAAGCCGTGGCCCGGCCACGCCGCACCCATCGGCAGCAGCTCGTCAGGGAGGTGATTGCGACCCATCACGGCCACGGCCTCTTCCGAAAGGAGCCTCACGCCGTCGAGCTCGCCGCCATTCAGGAGCATTTGGCAGAAGCGCGCGTAGTCGGCCGCGGTGGAGAGCAATCCGCCACCCCCGGAAAACCAGTCGGGCGGGGTGACCGAGCGGGACCCGGGGCCGGGCGTGTCGATCGCCATGAGCTTCCCGCGCGCGGCGGCGTAGTAGGCGGTTAGGCGGTCCGCGTCCTCGACCGGCACGTGAAAGCCGGTGTCGTCCATCCCGAGCGGGCCGAAGATCCGCTCTCCGAAGAAGGCGTCCAGGGCCTTGCCGGAGGCGACTTCCACCACGCGCCCGAGCACGTCGGTGGAGACGCCGTAGTTCCAGCGGTCGCCCGGATCGTCGATGAGCGGCAGCCCGGCGATGCGTCTGGCCACGCCGGCCAGATCCTCACCGGAGTCACCGCCGAGCACCGTGAGGTTGGCCCGGTAGATGGAATCCACGGGGGTGTCGCCGAAAATCCCGTAGGTGAGACCGGAGGTGTGCACGAGCAGGTCGAGCACGGTCATGGGACGCGTCGGGGCGCGCAGTTCGCCCTCGTCCCAGACGGTGGTTTCGTCGAACTCCGGTACGTAGCGGGAGACCTCGTCCTCGAGCGCGAGCTTCCCGTCCTCCACCAGGATCATCGCCGCCAGGCTCGTGACCGGCTTCGTCATCGAGAAGATGCGGAAGATGTCGGAGGCTTCGAGCGAGTCCTCGCCGACCACTCTCCAGCCGTGGGTTTCGAGATGAGCCACCCTGCCTCCACGCGCGACCAGGGTGAGTATGCCGCCGGTCCTCTCCGAATCCACCAGTTCGCGCATCGCCGGGCCGATCCGAGCCAGGACTTCGGACGACAGACCGACCTCCTCGGGCGATGCCGCCATCGGCGGACCGGTCCATGGCCAGGCCTCCTGAACCGCTGCGCCCGTACCGTCCGCGTCCTCCGCGACAGCGGAGTTTCCTTCGGCCCGAGCGGCTTCGTCGAGCGCGAACGCCCAAATCGTAGGTGGATCGCTTCCCCCGACTCCCCCGCCCACTACCACGTACTGCGAGCCGTCGACCATGTACGAGACCGGCGAACCCGGCGCACGTCCGATGCCGCCGGACCACAGCTCCTCGCCGGTGGCGGCGTTCAGGGCGACCAGATCCGACCCGGAAGCCCAGAAGACGAGGCCGCCCGCGGTGGAGAGCGTCCCGCCGTGTCCGCCCCGAGCCGGGGCCCGCCACACCTCGGCGTTGGCAACGGGATCCCGCGCCTGCAGATAGTTGGCCGCGCCGCTCAACGACGGCGGTTCCGGCAAGTTGTCGCGTCCGCGATCAGTACCCGTGTTCCACCGGCCCTGGCGGAATTCGAAGCTCTCCGCCATGCGGTAATGGTAGATCGTGTTGCGGGCGGGTATGAATACGAGCCCTGCGGACGGATTCCATGACATCGGCGGCCAATTGTGCGCTCCGGTCGGCCCCGGGGAGAGATAGACGGGCTTCCCGGTCATTCCGTAGCGGGCTTCGGGGGTCTCGACCGGACGGCCGCTTTCAGGGTCGACATGGGTGGCCCAGGTGAGATCGTCGGTGAAGGATTCCGCCGAGATCAATTCCCCGGTGAGCCGGTCGAGCACATAGAAGAAGCCGTTCTTGGGCGCCTGTACGATGACGGGTCGCTTCTGACCTTCCATCTCGAGGTCGAGCAGCATGAGCGGCTGAGTGGCCGTGTAGTCCCAGTCGTCGCCCGGCGTGGTCTGGTAGTACCAGACGATGCGTCCGTCGGCAGGGTCGAGCGCGAGGATCGAGGAGAGATAGAGGTTGTCGCCCCCACCGGGGCTCCGGTGGTCGCGGTTCCAGGGCGAGCCGTTTCCGGTGCCGACGTAGAGGAGGTTCGCGACCGGATCGAACGCCATACCGTCCCAGACGGTGCCGCCTCCGCCGGCGATCCACCACTCGCCGTTCCAGGTGGCGGCGGCCCTCTCCATGGCCTCGTCTTCGTGGCCGAGCGCAGGGTCGCCCGGCACCGTGTAGGTACGCCAGAGCAGCTCCCCGTCTCTCTGACCGTAGGCGCTTACGTAGCCACGCACGCCGTACTCCGCGCCCGCGTTGCCGATCACCACAGCTTCGTTCACTACCCGGGGCGCACCGGTGACCGAGTAGTCCGAGCCAGGAGGCGTGGTCTGCCTCGTCCACAACACCGAACCCTCATGTCGATCGAGAGCGACGAGCCGTCCGTCGAGCAGCCCCACGAAGAGGCGGTCACCGCTCACGGCCACCCCGCGATTCACATCGCCGCAGCAGGTTCTGGCGCCGCCCTCGTCTTCGGTTGCAAGCGCCGGATCCCAGGTCCACACCGGCTCCCCGGTCGTCGCGTCGAGCGCGAACACGTAGGACATCGCTCCGGTGCCGTAGAGCACCCCATCGACCATCAGCGGCGTGGTTTCTATCCGAGCGCCGGTCTTGGGTATCTCCCAGCTCCAGGCCAGCTCGAGCGCACCCGCGTTCTCCGGGACGATCTGCCCGATCTCGGCGTGACGAGTTTCGTGCGGGTCGCCCCCATGGTAGCGCCACTCCACCGTCTGCTGGGGAGAAGAGGCTGTGAGGGAGCCTGCCGAAGCCGGACCGAGCGCCGCACTCGCAGTCAGAATCGCGATTAGTGGGATGCGGACGAACGGCAGCGCCGACCTGGTGACGGTCTCGGCGTTCCTACTTACGATGGCGGATGCGAAAGACGCGAAGGAGGGCGGTTCGACGTTCATGGCGTGGTCGGACGGTTGCGGTTGACGACGGTAGGGTGATCTTAAGGTATGAACCGTTCACGGAACAGCCGACCGCTTGCGCGGGCGTGGGGTGCGCTCCTCTCTCCCGCCCTGGTTGCCTGCATCGCGAACTGTGCCGGGCCCGCCGAACCCCGCACTTCGGTGCCGGACCTCCCCGGGGTGGCTCGGACCGCGTTTCGGGAAGGTGCGCCCGCTGCCGACATGCGGCGGTCGGTCTCGACTTCCCCCTGCTTCCGAAGCTCGGCTTCCACCGAATCGACGATGCAGCCCGAAGCGCTTCTCAAGTTCGCAGGTCGCGTGGACATGGGGCCGTGTGGAAAACCGTCCGCTTCTGCCGTGATCGTGGCCGATGGTTACGGCCACCTGCGGTCCGATGACGTGGGCGTGATTTCTCCGGAAGCGCTAGGGCCGGACCGTAGCCCGGACACCTGCGCGATGGGAGGTCCACCTCGGCCAACCCCTCATTGGATTCGTGCGCTCGAGACGACGGGCGAACCGTGAGCCCGACCCGGCCGACGCCGAAAGGCGCCGGCTCTTCGACTTCGCGGCGCGAGCTGCCCGGGAGACCGCCGCCCGCGCTGAAAGTTTTCGGAAAGGACGGTTCGACCTCTGACTTGCATGTTCGGGAAAGTCACATATATATATCTTGTTCGGTGACGCACTCACCCCGAACGGACCGAAAAAGATGACCCGAACCCCGAAGCACCCCATCCGGGCCCTCCTGACGGCGCTACTCCTGCCGCTCGCCGCGACGGTGTTCGTCGCCTGCGGCGAATCCCCGGCCGTGGACGACCCGGAGGGCGTGACCGTGTTCACCGTAACGATCGACAACGAGACCGGCGTGATCGATTACGACGAAGATGCTTTCGACGGGTACGCCGGAGGACCCGTAATCATTCGCGGTGTAGATCAAGAAGGAAACACGTTCAGCGAGGATCGCGGAGATGATTTCGGCTCCGCCTTTCAAAGCTTGATGTCCAGCACGGCCGCAGCGTTCAACGAAGAACCCGCAACCGAAGACACCATACGGAGAGCGCCATGACGGAATTTATCAATGCCATGATGGAATTTAGCGATAAGGCCTACGATGTCATGTGGTCCGTTGTTATGATCTGCCTAGGCATCATGGCTACGAGAGCTTTGGCTCGATGGTCTGATACCGAACAACTCATCAAAGAACTCGCCGAGACGTACTTGAGGCACAGAGCGCGGATGCGTGAGAAGTATTCGCGAACTGCGAAGAGTCTGGTGGTGTGGGTGGTGGCTGCGAGCGCCGTCGGCGTCTCCTCGGTGTCGGCTGCGAACACGTTTCCGACATCTTCACCGGAGACGGCCGCCGGTCCAACTCGACCGCCCTCTTTTCCCCTTGAAGCCCGAAAAACCGATCTTTCTTCCTTTCCGTCGTGTCCCAGAAATAGCCATGCATAATCTCTGGATCTTGTGAAGGATGGAATCTGCGGTGGCGGTCCCACAGGAAGGGCCGGGCGCCGGGGTTGTAGCGGTCGGTGAAGTGGAGGATCTTCTCCTTGAGCTGCGTGACGGAGAAGAAGGAGCCTCGGCGGATGGCTTTCCGGGTGATGATGTTGAACCAGATCTCGACTTGGTTTGAGCCACGAGGAGTAGGTGGGGGTGTACCGGTTCCGGTTTTCTGGACAAGTGGACGGCTTAAACATCAGGCCGCCTTTCGGCTGAGCTTCTCGCGAGCCCGGGCCGGGGTCATGTACCCGTGGCGCTGGAGAAGCCAGCTGTTGTTGTAACCTCTCTGACCTCCTCGATGGTTTCGAAGTGGTGCAGATAGATGCACTCCTCCTTGAGCGTCCGGATGAAGCGCTCCGCGACGCCGTTGCACTCCGGCTCGCCTACGTAGGCGGGCGTAGAGCGGATGCCGAGCCATTTGATCTCGGCCTGGAACTGCCTGGCGCGGTGCTGTGAGCCCCAGTCGTGCCGCAGACCGAGCCCCAGGGCGATCGCCCTCTCGAAGCCGCCCATGTGGGCTCGCACCCCTTGGCGGACCGCTCCAGCGCCGCCCAGCGGTCGCCTTTCTTCGCAACGTGCCAGCCGACGACGTCCGAGACGCAGTGGTCGACGGCCGCGAAGAACCAGCACCAACCCTCCGCCTTCGTCCAGAACCGTGACGCGTCCGTGCACCAGAGCTCGTCCGGCCGCTCGGTGCGGATCCGGCCACTGTGGCTCCGGTCTCCGTGGGGATGCCCCCGCCGCACCGACGCCAGCAACCCGTGCTCCCGCATCAAGCGGAGCACCCGGTTCTTGCCGACCCGGATGCCCTTGGCCGCAAACCGCGCCTTCACCTTCCGGTGGCCCTCGCCGAGGAACGGACTCGCCTTCAGCACCGTCCGGATCTCCTGCAGAAGCTCCTCGTCGCTCAGTGCCGTCTTCGGGCCCCGCTTCCCGGGCAACTGGCAATCGGACGTCACTGGCCCTCCTTGTTGCGCTCGCAACGCGTACACGCTCGATCGTGCGACCCGCCAGGTCTCGCACACCATCGGCACCGGGTACGGACGCCTCGTCGCCGGACTCACCCGTCCAAGCGCCTCAAGAGCTTCCGCAGCTCGTCCCCGAACCCCCTTTTTTCCAGGAGTTCCGCCTGCAGCTCGACCCGCATCGTCATCTCTCCCAGCTTCGCCCGGGTCCGCATCAG